>JAGQSL010000474.1:0-1380 GCA_020439525.1 Acidimicrobiales bacterium
GCGTTGCGGCGCATCCGGGTGGCGAGGTGGTCGAGGCGATAGAGGTTGTCGAGCTGGTCGGGATCCTCCTCGCCTCGCTCGAGCTCGTCGATGAACTCGATCTGGCGGTCGAGCAGCGCCTGGTTGCGCCGAGCCAGGTTCACGAACATCTCGCCGATGCCCTTCCGGAGCAGCTGAGCCTGCTCCTCGGCCACCTCGCTGGCCACCCGCTGCACCTCGTTGAACGAGTGGGCCAGCCGGCCGATCTCGTCGTGGCTGCCGATCTCGATGGGCCGGAAGCCGCCGATGAAGCCGAGATCGTCGCCCACGGGGTTCTTCAGGGTCTCGATCAGCCGCGGCATCTGCTCGCCCGAGAGGCGGTCGGCGGCCTCGGTCAGCTTGCGCAGGGGGCCCGTGATGCGTCGGCCGAGGAAGAGGGCGGCCACGACGGCGGCGCCGATGGCGACCAGCGCGGCCACGAGGAAGAGGTTCGCGGCGCGTGCGGCGCCCTCGCTGGCGTCGGCCGCCGACGAGGCCAGCGAGGCGAAGAGGTTGGCCTCCACCTCGTGCAGGTCGGTCGTCACGGTGGTCGCGGCCGCGGTGACCTCCTCGCCGGTGAACCCGAGCTGCGCGCCGGCGCCGACCTTGAGGGCCTGGTCGCGGAGCAGCTCGAAGGCGGTCGCCGCCTGGGTGGCCATGGCGTCGCGCACCGAGCCCTTGCGCTGCAGTCCGGTGATGGAGTTCAGCAGGTCCAGGGTGCGCTGCTCCTGGGCCACGGCCTTCTCGAAGGTGTCGAAGGCCTTCTCGTCGAACCGGCCCACCTCGGCCGCCCCGGCGAGCAGCGCCCCCTGGGTGGCGATCGCCGCCTTGTACGCCGCGAGGGCGGCGGCCCCGCGCAGGTCGGCCGCCGCCTGCGGATCGTCCACGGTCTCGGTGACGTTGGCGTTCACGGCGAGGAAGGTGTCTTCGAGCTGGCCGTAGTTGACCACCAGCTCCGAGAGCTGGTCGGCCCGGAAGCCCTGGTCGACGGAGTCGCGGTAGAAGGCCAGCTTCTCGGCGGCGCCCTTGGCGAGGCCCACGGCCGAGCCGACGGCCGCCGAACTGCCGGCGATCCCGTCGAGGCGGGGCAACGCCACCGAGAGCGCCTCGTCGGCGGCCTTGCGGGCCGCGGCGAGCTCGTCGTCCCACCGGGCGCGACCCGATCCCACGAACGCGGCGCTGGCGAGCGCCTCGCCCTGGAGGGCGTCCACCACGTCCGAGTTGGCGCGCGAGGCGTTGACCAACCGCTCCACCCGCGAGCTCTCGGCAGCGGACGCCTTGCGGTCGCGAGCCCCGAGGGCCGAGAGCAGCAGCGTGATCACGAGCGGTCCCGCCAGCAGCAGGATCAGCTTGTTGCGGATC
>JAGQSL010000474.1:1428-1576 GCA_020439525.1 Acidimicrobiales bacterium
CGCCGGACGCAAGCTCAGATCGGCCAGACGGCGCCGGTCTTGAGGGCACCGAGCCGCAGGTCGGGGCCGATCGGTGCCCGAGGCCGTGCCACACTGGGAGCCCGGGGCCGATCGGGCCTCGCGGGCGCTGGGTGCGGAGGTGCGCGGT
>JAGQSL010000103.1 GCA_020439525.1 Acidimicrobiales bacterium
CCAACCAGCTCGACACCATCCCCGGTCCCCTGCTCGACCGCATGGAGATCGTGAGCCTCGACGGCTACACCGAGGACGAGAAGGTCGCCATCGCCCGCGACCACCTGCTCGCCCGCCAGCTCCAGCGCGCCGGCATGACCGCCGACGACGTCACGGTCGACGAGGACGCCCTGCGCCGCATCGTCCGCCACCACACCCGCGAGGCCGGCGTCCGCTCGCTTGAGCGGGCCCTCGCCAAGGTGCTCCGCAAGGTGGCGGCGAAGGTCGCCGAGCGCGCGGAGGGGGCCGAGCCCGTCCCCGTCACCGAGGCGTCCGTGCCCGACCTGCTCGGACGCGACCGGTTCTTCGACACCGACATCGAGGACCGCGTCTCGGTGCCGGGCGTGGTCACCGGCCTCGCCGTCACGGGCGCCGGGGGCGACGTGCTCTTCGTCGAGGCCACCGCCCTGCCCGCGGAGGAGGGCGACGGCGACCGCTCCGACCTGCTGGTGACCGGCCAGCTCGGCGACGTGATGAAGGAGTCGGCGCGCATCGCCCTCTCCCACGTCCGGGCGAACCGGGAGCGCTACGGCGTGCCCGCCGGCGCCGACCGCCGGGCGGTGCACGTGCACTTCCCGGCCGGCGCCACCCCCAAGGACGGCCCCTCGGCCGGGATCGCCATGACCACCGCCCTCGTCAGCCTCTTCACCGGCCGCCCGGTGAAGGCCTCGGTGGCCATGACCGGCGAGGTGACCCTCCAGGGCCACGTGCTGCCGATCGGCGGCGTCAAGCAGAAGGTGATGGCCGCCCACCGGGCGGGGATCCGCGAGGTGATCCTCCCGCTGCGCAACGAGCCCGACATCGACGACGTGCCCGAGCAGATCCGCGAGGAGCTCACGGTCCGCTTCGCCAAGACCGTCGACCAGGTCATCGACTGGGCCCTCGAGCCCGAGCCGGCCACCGAGGCGGCGGCCTGAGCGACCGTCAGGCCGCGGGGTAGGCCACCGGCTCGGGCAGCAGCGCCGGGGTGCCCTCCACGGAGGGCGCCCCGTCCGCCCAGAGGACCCGGATCCGGCACGCCCACGGCGCCGCGCCGCACGCCACCGGCGCCGGCGTCCGGGCCTCGCCGTCGATGTCGGCGGGCGCCTGGACGATGGGGTCGGGCAGGGCCAGCTCCACCTCGAACGACCCGTCGGCGCCGACCTCGACCGTCCGCAGCTCGCCCACCGCCGTCGGCGACAGCTCGCTGAAGGGAGGCGCCGGCTCCTGGAGGAAGCCCTGCACGGTGAGGGCCAGGGCGCCCGGGGCGAGGTTCGCGCCCTCGATGCGCACCCAGCGACCCTGGTCGGGGCCATCGATGGCCGTCACCGACAGGGTCGGGAGCGGATCGACCTCGGCCGCGGGGTCGAAGGCGAGCGGGAGCCACGGCGAGGGCGCCGAGCCGTCGCCCACGTAGAACGGATCGCTCGACGGCACGAAGGCCGCCGCATCGCCGGTGCTCTCGGGCTCGTCCTCCCCCACCAGCGGACCGATCTGCAGCTCGCACTCGCTCGTGCGGCAGTCGTTCGGGCGGAGGGGGACCGTGCCCATGAACACGGCGGGGAGCCGCAGCGCGGCGACACCGGTTCCATCCGAACCGATCACCAGGTCACCGAGCTCGGCGCACGTCGTCGCCGGGTTGTTGACCGGGAGGCCCGGGCGGAGGCACTGGGCGAGGTGGTACGTCCGCCCGGGGGCGGCGCCGCGCACCGCCACCGCGACCTCGGAGCGGGCCCCGAGGAGCTCGGGCCCGTGCACCTCGGCGACGAGGCCCGGAACGACCTGGCTCTCGAGGCGCCCGACCACCGCCCCGTACGCCGAGGCGTCGATGGGCGGGCCATCGGCGACCCGGACGTCGCGGCCACTGCCGTCGGGGCGGAGGGCGGCCACGATGCCGCCGAGCACGAGCACCGCGGCGGCGACCGCAGCGATCCGGGTGCCGCGACGCCGCCGCGGGGCCCTCGGCTCGGGGGCCACCGCTCGTCCCGAGGTGACCGCCTCCAGCGCAGCCTCGGTGTCGAGGCCCTCCAGCTCGGCGTGCAGGGCGTCGACGGCGCGGGCGGCAGCCCGATCCAGGGTCTCGGTGCTCATCGCTCCTCCTCCTCGAGGTCGATCGTGAGCCGGCGGGCGAGCGCCCGCCGGGCCTTGTGCAGGTGGGCCTTCGCCGTGCCCTCGGCGACCTCGAGGATCTCGGCGATGTCGGCCACGGGGCGGTCCTCGACGTAGCGGAGCACCACCGCCGTGCGCTGCTGGGGCGGGAGCTCGCGTACCGCCGCCCAGAACTCGTCCGCCTCCACCACGCCAGCGGCCCGGTCGCCATCGTCGTCGCGCACCAGCTCGAGGCGGGCGATCGCACGGCGCTCGCTCGTCCGGCGGCGCTGGTCCGACAGGGCCAGGTTGATGGCGACGCGTCGCACCCACGCGCCCGGGCGCTCGTAGGTGCCGATGCGATCCCAGCGCTGGTGCGCGCGGAGGAACGCCTCCTGGGCGACCTCCTCGGCCACCGCACGGGAGCCGGTGAGGGCGAGGGCGATCGCCACCACGGCCCGGTGGTCGGCCCGGAACACGTCCTCGAAGGACGCCTCACCGGCCGGCGCGGGGATCGTGGGCACCTCAGGTGTGGCCGTCATCGGGGGTCATCGCCTCGTCGTCGCACGCCATCTCCACGCTCGAGCCGCCCGTTCGGTTTACCCGACCCCCCGACGGCCGCCCGCCACGCGCTCGGCCTCCGCCGCCACCGAGGCCACCTCGCGCCCCCTTCACCCGCACCGTGAGCAGAAGCCGCGCCACCAGCGCGCAACTCGCTCACCCCCACCACCACCCGCCCACACCGTGAGCAGAACGCGCGCCACCAGCGCGCAACACGCTCACCCCCACCACCCACCCGCACCGTGAGCAGAACGCGCGCCACCAGCGCGCAACACGCTCACCCCCACCACCACCCGCCCGCACCGTGAGCAGAACGCGCGCCACCAGCGCGCAAGCTGCGCACCCACCCGGGCCCACCGACTTGAGGGCGCCACCCGAACGGGAGGTCGGCGGCATCGGGCGAGCGCAGGATCGGACATCGTCGTAGCGTCCGGCCATGGCGATCGTGACGCGACGGAACTTCGTCCTCGGCCTGGCGGCGGCGGCCGTGGTGCCCGTGCCCCAGTGCAGCCCGGGGGCGCTGCCCGACGCCGTGCCGCTCCCCGACGACCCGTTCACGCTCGGCGTGGCCAGCGGCGACCCGGCGCCCGACGGGATGGTGCTCTGGACGCGCCTCGCCCCCGACCCCCTGAACGGTGGCGGGATGCCGAACGCCGCGGTGGCGGTGCACTGGGAGCTTGCCCTCGACCCCGACTTCGTCGACGTGATCGCCGAGGCCGACGCCATCGCCGATCCGGCCCTCGCCCACTCGGTGCACGCTCGGGCGATCGGCCTTCCCGCCGACACCTGGTTCTGGTACCGCTTCACCGCGGCCGGTTGGACCAGCCCGGTGGGACGGACCCGCACGGCACCTCGCCCCAACGCCCGGCCCGCCAGCCTCCGCTTCGGTGTCACCACGTGCCAGCACTACGCGCGGGGCTACTACACGGCCCACCAGAACCTGGCGCTCGAGGACCTCGACCTCGTGACGTTCGTGGGCGACTACATCTACGAGGCCAACGCGAGCGGCCCCCGGACCCACGGGACGCCCACCGCCACCACCCTGGCCGACTACCGCAACCGCTACGCGCTCTACAAGAGCGACCCGAACCTCCAAGCGGCCCACGCCGCCTTCCCGTGGATGGTCACCTGGGACGACCACGAGGTGGTGAACAACTACGCCGGCGACGCCGACAGCAGCGGGACGTCCACCACGGCGTTCCTCGAGCGGCGGGCCCAGGCCTACCAAGCCTGGTACGAGCACCAGCCGGTGATGCTGCCGGGCGGAGCCAACCCCCGGTTCGACATCTACCGGATGCTCGTGTGGGGCAAGCTCGCCCGGATGGCGATCCTCGACGGTCGCCAGTTCCGCACGCCGTACCGCTGCGGCAGCGGCGGCGGGCCGCTCTGCGAGGCCATGGCTGGCAACGAGGTGACCATGCTGGGCACCGCCCAGGAGCAGTGGCTGGCGAGCAACCTGGCCGCCGCCCCGGCCACGTGGCACGCCATCGCCCAGCAGACCGTGATGACGCCCTTCGCGCCGAGCACCGTGGGAGCCGGCGTCAACCTCGACCAGTGGGACGGCTACCCGGCCGCACGCTCGCGGATGTTCGACCTGTTGGAGCACCCGGCGGTCACCAACCCGGTGGTGCTCACCGGCGACATCCACTGCGCCATCGCCCTCGACATGCACCGCGACGGCGACGTCGCCAACCCGAAGGTGGCCACCGAACTGGTGGCCCCCGCGGTGTCGTCCACCTTCGCCGCCGGGCTCGAGGCGGGCTTCGAGGCCGGGCTGAACGCCCGACCGCAGACCCGGCACGTGAACGCGCACCAGCGCGGCTACCTCACCTGCGAGGTCACCCCCGATCAGTGGGTGGCCCGCTACCGGGTGGTCGACTCGCTGGTGCCCTCGTCGGGAGCCACCACCGACGCGACGATCGTGCTCGACGCCGAGACCTGAGCCCCACGGGCGGCCTGCGCGCGCTCGGCTACTCGGCGAGGAACGGCGCGACCCGGTCCTTCGGGCGACCGATGATCGCTCGGTCGCCCTTCACCAGCACCGGCCGCTGCATCAGGCGCGGGTGCTCGACGAGCAGGGCGGCCACCGACTGCGGGTCCTGGTAGTCGGCCTCGGCCAAGCCCTGCTCCTTGAAGAAGCCGTCCTTGCGCACGAGATCGGCGGGCGGGTCCTCGAGCTTGTCGAGCAGGTCGAGGAGCTGCTCGCCCGACAGCGGCGCCTTCAGGTACTGGACCACCTCGGCGTCGACGCCGGCGGCCTTCACCTCGTCGAGCGCGTGGCGCGAGGTGGAGCAGTTGGGGTTGTGGAGCAGCGTCAGGTCGGCCATGGCCCGGACCCTAGCGAGCGGACCGCGCTAGAGGACCTGGAGGTCGTGGGCCACCACGATCTCGCCGTCGTAGGTGGGGCGGACCAGGTCGATCCAGCGCTGGTCGTCGATGCCGGGGTTGGCTGGGATCAGGTGGTACAGCACGAGGAGCGCCACGCCCGCCTCGGTGGCGACCCGGCCCACGTCGGGGGCGTCGGTGTGATCGTCCACCAGGTGGTCGATGAAGCTCGGGGCGGTCCCCTGGCCCTCGAGCACCCCGCGCACGAGCGGCCGGTCGATCACCTCGTGGACGATCGCGTCGGCCCCGGCGGCGAAGGCGGCGAACCCGTCGCGACCGGCACCCCGGTCGCCGCTGATGGCCACGTCCACGTCGGAGGTCGCGACCCGGAACCCGAGCGACGGCATGGCGCCGTGCTGCACCCGCACGGCCCGGACGCTCAGCTCCGGGCGGTCGATCAGCGTCACCGGCTCGCGCGGCGGCACGATCTCGTGCCAGGCGGCGAAGGCGTCGAACGTGGGCACCTGGGCGAGGGGCCCCTCCTGGTCGGCGATCGAGCGGCGCAGGGCGAGCTTGGTCCCGGCCTCGTAGTCGGCGATCCCCGTCGGGCCGTGCACGTCGAGGCGGCGGTCGGGGTCGGCGCCGTTGCGGCCCGACGACCACGCGAAGCCCACCAGGCTGCCGAGCTCGGCCACGTGGTCGGCGTGGCAGTGGGTGATGAGCACGGTGCGCACCTGGTCGGCGTCGTAGCCCGCCTCGACGAGTCGGTGCACGCTGCCGCACCCGCAGTCCACCACGGTGACCTCGCCGTCGACCTCGATGGCGAGCGACGTGCCGCAGCGCAGGTGCGAGCCGGTGAGCCGGGTGATCTGCTGGCCCCCGTGCGAGCCCAGCACGACGACCTTGGTGCGGCCCTTCGAGAGCGCGGGCACCTCAGCTGCCGCCCGGCCCCGGCGACGGGTAGTCCGGCGGGGCGTCGCTCGGCGGCACCTGGTCGTAGCCGAGCACCGAGCCCTCCTCCTGGAAGACGTTGGCCGGGAGGTTGGGCATCTCGCCAGGCAGGTAGCGCTTGCCGCCATCGGCGTAGCGCATCATCCCGGTGCCCTCCTCGCCCTGCTCGTCCTTGCCCGTGGCGTCGACGTCCCACCAGATCACCTGCATGTCGTCGACCGCGTTGTAGTCGGGGTTGGCGAAGATGCCGTGGTCGCCGAAGGAGATCTGGGGCGACGTGGGGGTGCCCCCGGTGGGCGGGTAGTTGAAGAGGCCGTCGCGGAAGGTCTCGGGCGTGAGGTTCGGGCCGGCCATGTGCACGCCGAGCATGAACAGGCGGATCGGCTCGTTGATCACGGCGATCGTGTTCTTCGCCTGCGGCTCCTCGCCGTAGTACCACTCGTAGAGCTTCCAGGCCTCGCCCTCCTTCTGCGGCACCCGGGCGGGCAGGCCCGAGATGCCGAAGGCGTGGGCCCACTGCTGCTGGTCGTAGAGCCGCCCGAACACGGTGGTGTCGGTGAGGACGGTGCCGGTGATGATCCACTCCGGGAAGTAGTCCTGGTCGGTGGCCGCCTTCGTCAGGTAGATCGGCATGACCGGGTCGCCGAGGAAGACCACCGAGGTCACCCCGGCCTCCTTCAGGCGGGCCACGAGCACCCGGGCCTTCTCGGGCAGGTCGGAGATCACCAGCTGGTAGGTCAGGTTCACGGCCGCGTCGTAGCCGCGAGCGCCACCCTCCTTGGCCACCATGTCCTCGACGCCACCGAACACGGGCGGGTCCTGCTCGAAGTGCACGACGCCGAACACCCGCTCCTTCTCGGCGATCTTCGGGTCACCGGCGAACTCGGCCTTCTGACCGAGGAGGCGCTCGATGATGAAGTCCCCCAGGTTGAGCAGGTACTGCTCGGGCGGCTGGCTGTTGCCCCACAGGTACGGGGCGTTCTCCTGGAAGGCGGAGTCGGGCAGGGCCAGGCCGCACCCGATGCAGAGCACCTTGCGGCGGGCGAGCTCCTCGGCGTAGGCCGACTCCTGGCCGGGGCCGCCCACCGACGCGAACGCGCCGATCTCCTCGGCCACC
>JAGQSL010000104.1:0-1436 GCA_020439525.1 Acidimicrobiales bacterium
GGCCTCGGGTCGCCGGCACCGGCGCGTCGGGCCTCAGGCGACGATGACGACCGGCGTGCCCTGGCGGGCGAGGGGGATCAGCGCGGTGATGTCCTCGTTGGTCATGCGCACGCAGCCGTGGCTGGCGGGCGTGCCGATCAGCTCGGGCCGGTTGGTCCCGTGGACGGCGATCTGGCCGTTGCCGCCGCCGAAGCTCTCGTACACCTCGGAGAAGCCGGTGACGCTCACCTGGAACGGGCCGTAGGGGCCGTTCGGGTTCGACGGCCGGGTGAGGATGTCGACGTAGAAGGCGCCGAGCGGCGTGGGCGACGAGTCGCGCCCCGGCGCCACGGCCGTGGACATCAGCTGCTCGTCGCCGTGGTACACGCTGAGGCGCTTGGCGCCGCGCTCGATGAGGATGTGGTTCGGGACGGTGCGCAGGGCGACGTCGGACGCCTTGATCCAGCAGGTGGCGCCGTTGGGGCGCTGGTTGATCTGCACCTGGAGCCAGTCGGGCTGCTGGTCGCGCACCAGCACGACGAGCTTGTAGCCCTCGACGGTCGGGTTGGGGATGGTCCGGCCGGTGGGCACCGGAACGCCGGGCGACTGGTAGAGCGCGATCTCGGGGACGATGGCGTCGCCCACCGTGAACTCGAGCGGCCACGGCGGGCCGATGGGGCCCGAGACCCCGAGCCCGGTGGTGGGGTCGAGGTTGGGGAGCGTCGTGGTGGTGGTCGTGGTGGGCCACGAGCCGGCCACGGTCACGCGATCGGAGAGGCCGCGGTCGGTGACGGTGGCCGCCCGGACCTCGACGGGGTCGGGCTCGCCCAGCACCCGGGCGACGCCGAGCGCGGCGCCGCCGGCCACGGCGGCTGCTGCTCCTACGACGAGCCGACGGCGCCCCAGATCCACGGGCGCGAGGCTACCGACGTCGACGTCGGTCGCGCCCGGCGACCGGGGGGACGCCGCGCCTCAACCGAGGAGGGTGGCGACGACCTCGTCTTCGGCCTCGGGCGTGGTGAGCACCAGCACCTCGTCGCCGCCGCGCAGCACGGTGTCGCCCCGGGGGACGATGACGTGGCTGTCGCGGATGATGGCCACGACCGTGGAGTCGCGGGGGAGGCCGAGCTCGGCGAGGTCCTTGCCGTTGGCCGGCGAGTCGGGGGCGAGGGTGGCCTCCGAGAGCCGGGCGCGGCCGCCTTCGAACGAGAGCAGGCGCACCAGGCTGCCCACCGACACCGCCTCCTCGACGAGGGCGGTGAGCAGGTGCGGGGTGGACACCGACACGTCGACGCCCCACATCTCGTTGAACATCCACTCGTTCTTCGGGTTGTTGACCCGGGCGACCACGCGGGGCACGGCGAACTCCTGCTTGGCCAGCAGCGAGATGACGAGGTTGTCCTCGTCGTCGCCGGTGACCGCGGCCACCACGTCGGCCTTGTCGACCTCGGCCCGCG
>JAGQSL010000104.1:1520-25501 GCA_020439525.1 Acidimicrobiales bacterium
ACCTCGACGATCACGACGTCGTGGCCGGCCTTGGCCAGGTCCTCGGCGATGAAGGTGCCGACGTTGCCGCCGCCGGCGATGACGACGCGCATCAGTGCGCACCTCCCGTGGGGGCGCCGGCGAGGTGCCGGTCGAAGAGCTCGAGCGAGCCGCCGTCCACGCTCACGTGGACGAGGTCGCCCTCCTGCAGCACCGTGTCGGGCCCGGCGACGGAGCCCTCGCCGAGCCGGGTGACCACGGCGGTGCGGGCGACGCCCGGCAGGTCGAGGTCGGACACCTTGCGACCGGCCCAGGCGACGGGGACGGGCCGCTCGATCAGGCAGACCCGGGCGCTGGCGTCGATCCACTCGGCGGTGGGGCGGGTGGGCAGGATGCGCTGGAGCACCCGCTCGGTGGCCCACTCGACGGTGGCGATGGTGGGCACGCCGAGGCGCTCGTAGATCTTCGCCCGGCGGGGGTCGTAGATGCGGGCCACCACGTTCTCGACGCCGAAGGTCTCCCGAGCGACGCGCGCCACGAGGATGTTCGAGTTGTCGCCGTTGGTGACCGCGGCCAGCGCCGTCGCCTCCTCGATGCCGGCCGCCTTGAGCCGGTCGCGGTCGAAGCCGACGCCGAGCACCGTCCGGCCCGAGAACCCCTCGGGCAGGCGCTCGAAGGCCTTCGTGCGCCGATCCACCACGGCCACCGAGTGACCGCTCTCCTCGAGGGTGCGAGCCAGGCCGGAACCGACCCGTCCGCATCCGACGACGACCACGTGCACTGCGCTCACCTCACCTCTGGTGCCCAGGGCGGGGCACGGCGCGCCACCCTATGCCCGCCGTGCGCGCCGATGCACCCTGTCGGGAACCTGTCGGGCTCGTGCGTCGGGCCTCGCCGGACCGCCCGCGGCGGCGGCGAGTCCGATGTTGACTCGGCGTCGGGGGCCGGTCGTACGATCGGCCGGTCTGCGCCCCACCGGGCCCGACGAACACCCCCGAAGGGACCTCGATGACGTCGCCGTTCAAGCGGATCCTCGTCGGCAAGCCGATCGCCTCGAGCGAAGAGCAGCACCAGCGGATCGGCAAGCCGACCGCCCTGGCGGTGTTCGCCTCCGACGCGGTCTCGTCCACCGCGTACGCCACCGAGGAGATGCTCCTGGTGCTGCTGATGGGCGTGGTGTTCCCCACGTCGCACAGCTACCTCGTGCCGATCTCGGTGGCGGCGGTCGCGCTCCTCGCCATCGTCGGCACGAGCTACATCCAGACCATCCACGCCTACCCCGACGGCGGCGGTGCCTACGTGGTCAGCCGAGAGAACATCAGCCCGCTCGCCTCGTTGATCGCCGGCGGCTCGCTGCTCGTCGACTACACGCTCACCGTGGCGGTCTCGATCTCCTCGGGCGTGCTGGCCATCGGCTCGGCGTTCGGGTTCAACGACAAGGCGGTGCTGCGCATCGGCCTCGCCCTCTTCTTCGTCGGGATGATGTGCCTCGGCAACCTGCGGGGCTTGAAGGAGTCGGGCCGGGTGTTCGCCGTGCCCACCTACTTCTACGTGTCGATGCTGGCGCTGTTCCTGATCGCCGGCTTCTACAAGCTCTGGTTCGGCGACCTGGGCGAGCTCAACACGAGCGAGGAGCTGGCCCGCCACTTCGCCGCCGAGCACGAGCTGATGCAGTCGGCGAGCCTGTTCATCCTGCTGCGAGCGTTCAGCTCCGGCGCCGTGGTCCTGTCGGGCGTCGAGGCCATCTCCAACGGCGTGCCCGCCTTCAAGAAGCCCGAGAGCCGCAACGCGTCGCAGACGCTGATCATGATGGCGTCGATCCTGGGCATCGGCTTCCTCGGCATCTCGACGCTCGCCCACCACATGCTGCCGGTGGTCGACGAGGGCGGCGAGACCGTCCTCTCCCAGATGGCCCGGGGCGTCTTCGGCGAGGGCAACCCGCTCTACTACGGCCTCCAGTTCGGCACCTTCGCCATCTTGGTGATGGCGGCCAACACGGCCTACGCCGACTTCCCCCGCCTGAGCTCGCTGATCGCCCGAGACGGCTACCTGCCCCGCCAGCTGGCCAACCGGGGCGACCGGCTGGTGTTCTCGAACGGCATCTTGATCCTCTCGGCGATGGCCGGCGTGCTGATCGTGATCTTCCGGGCCGAGGTGAGCGCCCTGATCCCGCTCTACGCCGTCGGCGTGTTCACCGGCTTCTCGCTCAGCCAGTTCGGCATGATCCGCCACCACCTCCGGCTCAAGGAGCCGAACTGGCAGCGGGGCCTCGCCATCAACGCGGTGGGCTGCCTGGCCACCACCGTGGTGCTCGGCGTGGTCGTGGTCTCCAAGTTCACGATCGGCGCCTGGATCCCGGTGGTGGTGATCCCGATCATCGTGATGTTCTTCCGCCGGATCCACCGCCACTACGAGCGCATCGACCAGCGCATGGCGGCCGCCCCCGGCGAGAAGGTGCGCCGCCGGACGAACACGGTGGTGGTGCTGGTCGGCAAGGTCACCAAGGGCTCGCTCACCGCCGTCGCCTACGCCCGCTCGCTCAACCCCGACCGCCTGGTGGCGGTGTCGGTGGTGTCGAGCCCCGAGGAGCAGGACCGCATCACCCGGCAGTGGGAGGACCATCAGATCCCCGTCGAGCTGCGGACCCTCTACTCGCCCTACCGCGAGCTGTCGCGCCCGATCCTGGCCTACGTCGACGAGCTCGACGCCACCCACAGCGACGACTTCCTCACCGTGATCGTCCCGGAGTTCGCGCTCGAGCACTGGTGGCAGAAGCTGCTGCACAACCAGAGCGCGCTCATCTTGCGCACCCGACTTCGCGGCCGACCGAACACGGTGGTGACGTCGGTGCCGTTCCACGTGGGCCCGCACGTCGGCGAGGGCGAGATCGTGGCCGCCGGCGTCGACGACTAGCGGGGCGGGGCGCCGGTCGGCTCGGGCCCCGGATCAGCTGAACATCATCAGCCACTGCTCCAGGCTCTGGGGCCGGAAGACGACGTTGCGCTGGCGGGTCTCGGCCATGGTGGCCGACGGCTTCTCCGAGTAGAGGTGGCCGGGGTAGAGCACGGCGTCGTCGGGCACGGCGCCCAGGCGCTGGGTGAGGCTGTAGTACATCTGCTCGGGGTCGCTGCCGGGCAGGTCGGTGCGGCCGCAGCCGTTGAGGAACAGGGTGTCGCCCGCCACCAGGTGGCCGTCGACGAGGAAGCACTGGCTCCCGGGCGTGTGGCCCGGCGTGTGGATGAGCGTGATCGGGATCTCGCCCACCATCACGGTGTCGCCGCTGGCGTGGCCCACGAGGTGCGACTCGGTGACGCCCGTGGTGCGGGTCACCCACGGGAGCTCCTCGGCCTGCAGGTGGATCGGGACCTGGGTGCGCTCGAGCAGGTCGGCGATGCCGGTGATCGAGTGGCCCCAGAGGTCGCCGCCCACGTGGTCGGCGTGGAAGTGCGTGCCGAGGGCGCCCACGAGGCGCATGCCATCGGCGGCCAGCAGGTCGAGGATCGCCTGGGGGTCGTAGGCGGGGTCGACCACCACCGCCTCGCCCGTCTCGCGGTCGCCGATGAGGTAGACGAAGTTGACCATCTGCTGGGCGATCGGGTCGTGCTCGGCGATGTCCATGCCGGCGAGGACCTGGCGGAAGTAGAGGCGGGAGTCGGCCATGGCGGCATGGTACGGCGCCGCCCGTCGACCGGCATCCGGGCGTCACCACGGGTTTTCCCCGCATCCACCTCCCCGACCGCCTAGCGTTCCGGGACCGACACACTCGGAACACGAAGGGGTATTCCATGCAACGCACCACGACGGCCGCGAAGCTCGCGGCCCTCGCCGCGGTTGGCGTCCTGTTCCTCGGAGCCTGCGGCAGCGACAGCGACGGTGGCTCCGACGGCGGAGGCAGCGGCAACGAGGCCACCACCACCACCGCCGCCGACGGCGGCGAGTCCATGGCCACCCCGCCCGGGGAGAACGGCGGGCGCACGGAGGGCGACGGCGAGCTCGTCATCGGCGCCGTGCTGCCCCAGTCCGGCAACCTCTCCTTCCTCGGACCCCCGATGATCGAGGGCGCCCAGATGGCCGTGCGCGACATCAACGAGGCCGGCGGCGTCAACGGCAAGGACGTCAAGATCATCGTCAAGGACGACGGCGGCGGCGCCGACAGCGACCTCGCCCTCACCTCGGTCGACGAGCTGATCAACAACGAGAACGCCGACCTGATCCTGGGTGCGGCCGCCTCGGGCACCACCAAGGACATCATCGACCGCGTGGTCTCGTCGGGCACCGCCGAGTGCTCGCCGTCGAACACCGGCTCGGACCTCACCACCTGGGACGACAAGGGCCTGTACTTCCGCACGCCTCCGGCCGACGACCTGCAGGCGCAGGCCCTCGCCAAGGTCGTGTCCGATGACGGCTACACCAGCGTGGCGATCGTCGCCCAGAACTCGGACTACGGCACCGGCTTCGTCCGGTACCTGCAGCCGGCCCTCGAGGACGGCGGCGCCGACATCGTCGCCGACGTGACCTACGAGCTCAACGGCACTGGCATCGACGCCGAGGTCGAGAAGGTCGTGCAGGCCGAGCCCGATGCCGTCGTGCTGATCGGCTACCCCGAGGACGGCGGCAAGGTCCTCGCCGAGATGATCAAGCAGGGCGCCGGCCCCGACAAGCTGCCGATCTACGTCACCGACGGCATGCAGTCCAACGAGCTCTACCAGCTCGTCGACGAGGCCGACCCGTCGGTCACCGCCGGCATCCGCGGCACCGCCGCCTCGGCGGCGCCCGAGGACGGGGCGTCGTTCTTCCCCGACGCCTTCGCCGAGTTCGCTCCCGACGTCGAGTCGCCCATCTACTCGGCCCAGTCCTACGACTGCGTCGTCCTCACCGCCCTGGCCGCCCAGGCCGCGGGCAGCGACGCCCCGTTCGACATCGCCGCCAACATGATCGCCATCTCCGGTGGCGAGGGCGTGGCCGACGACGCCGAGAAGTGCAACACCTACGCCGACTGCCTCGCCCTGCTCGAGGACGGCAAGAGCATCGACTACGACGGTGCCTCGGGTGCGCTCGACTTCTCCGAGTACGGGGAGCCGAGCGCCGGGTCCTACGACGTGTACACGTTCCAGGACGACGGCACCTACGCCACCGACGAGCAGCTCGTCATCGGCGGCTGACGCCGTCCACCCTCGGGTGAGCTGACGGGGCGGGGCCTGCGGGCCCCGCCCCGTTGCGCGCCCTCAGGCGGGGGGATCGCCCGGCTCGAAGCGGTAGCCCATGCCCGGCTCGGTGATCAGGTGCCGCGGGCGGCTCGGGTCGTCCTCGAGCTTGCGGCGCAGCTGGGCCAGGTACACCCGCAGGTAGTTGGTCTCGGTCTCGTACTGCGGGCCCCACACCTGCTGGAGCAGCTGGCGCTGGCTCACCAGGCGACCAGGGTTGCGCACCAGTACCTCGAGCAGGCCCCACTCGGTGGGCGTGAGGTGCACCTCGGCGCCGTGGCGGTGCACCCGCTTGGCCACGAGGTCCACGGCGAAGGCATCGGTCTCGACCAGCGCCGCCTCGGGACCCGGGTCGGCGCGACGGACCGCGGCGCGCAGGCGGGCGAGCAGCTCGCCCATCGCGAACGGCTTCGTCACGTAGTCGTCGGCACCGGCATCGAGCGCGGCGATCTTGTCGGCCTCGGCGTCGCGGACCGACAGGACGATGATCGGCACCGTCGTCCAGCCCCGCAGACCGTGCACCACCTCGATGCCGTCGATGCCGGGCAGGCCGAGGTCGAGCACGATGACGTCGGGCCGATGGGCGGCCGCCAGCCGGAGGGCGTCCTCGCCGGTGGGGGCCAGGTCGACCTCGTAGCCGCGAGCAGCGAGGTTGGTCTTCATCGCCCGGAGGATCTGGGGCTCGTCGTCGACGACGAGGACGCGGGTCACGGCTCCACCGTGGCACGGTGGTCGACCGGCAGCGACAGCACCACGGTGAGGCCGCCGCCCGGCGTGTCGACCGCGACGATGGTGCCGCCCATCGCCCGGACGAACCCGTGGGCGACGGCGAGGCCGAGCCCCACCCCGGTGCCGGCGTCGCCGAGGCGCTGGAAGGGCTCGAACAGGCGCTCGCGGTGCGCGCGGTCGACCCCTGGGCCGTGGTCGACGATCCGCAGTTCGACCCGTCCATCGACGGTCGCCTCGGCCTCGACGGCGATGCGCCCGTCGCCGCCGTGGACGAGGGCGTTGGCGACGACGTTCGCCACGGCGCGCTCGAGCAGCGCGGGATCGGCGAGGATCGGCGGCAGGGTCTCGGGCACGGCCAGGTCGAGGCGATCGCCCGAGCCGCGGGGCAGGCTGGCGCTCGCCGCGGCCACGACCTCCTCCCATCCGACCGATCGGGTGGCCATCTGGAGGACGCCTGTCTGGAGGCGGCTCATGTCCAGCAGGTTCCCGACGAGCCGGTCGAGCCGGTCGGACTCCTCGTCGATCGTCAGGTGGAACTCCCGCTCGTCGTCGCTGCTCCACTCGATGTCGTCCTGGAGCAGGCTGGACACCGAGGCCTTGATCGAGGCGAGCGGGGTGCGGAGGTCGTGGGACACCGCTCGCAGCAGCGCGGTCCGGAGAGCGTCGCCCTCGGCGACCACCTGGGCGCGCGCCGCCTCGGCGCGCAGGTGGCGCTGCTCGAGGGCGGTGGCCAGCTGGGCGGCGAAGGCCCGCAGCACCAGCTCGTCGTCGGCCGACGGAGTGGCGCCGGCGAGCACCAGCACGGCGGTCTCCCCCGCGGGGATGGCGACCGTGGCGTCGTCCGGATCGGTGGGGATGCCGGCACCCACGGCCCGATCGAGCCGCCAGCCGTCGCCCTCCCGCAGGAACAGCGCTGCGCCCTCGAGCTGGAAGGTCGAGCGAACGCGATCGAGCACCGAGGGGAGCGGATCGGCCTCCAGGGCGAGGCCCGCCGACGCTCGGGCCAGCGCCTCGGCCTCGCGGCGGGCCCGGGTGGCATCGGCGGCGCGGCGCTCGCTGCGCGACACGAGCAGGCTCACGACCATCCCGACGACCACGAAGGCGACCAGTGCGGCGCTGTTCTCCGCGTCGGCGATGGTGAGCGTGTGGTAGGGCTCGGTGAGGAACCAGTTGACCGTCAGCCCCGCGGCGACCGCGGTGGTCAGGCCCACGCCGGTGCCGCCCACGAGCGCCACGGCCACCACGAGCAGGACGTAGGCCATCAGCGCGCCGGGCAGGCCGAAGTCGGCGCGGACCCCGACGAGGACCTCGGTGAGCGCCACGAGCCCGAGCACCGCCAGGACGAAGCCGGCGGCGCGCCGGCGACGGGTGAGCGGGGACCGGAGCAGCGGGGGACGCCACGACCTCCGCCCCGTCGCCCCGCCGTCGGCGCCGGTGCTGATCACGTGGACGTCCATGTCGCCCGAGGCGCGCACCACGCGGTTCACCACCGAGCCCCGCAGCAGCTCGGTCGACCGGCTGCGCTGGGTTGCGCCCAGCACGATCTGGGTGGCGTGCTGGGCTCGGGCGAAGCGCACCAGCGCGTCGGCCACGTCGTCGCCGACGACCTCGTGGTACTCGCCGCCGAGGTCCGTGAGCACGTCGCGCTGACGTTCGAGCCCGGTCGGCGCCTGCCCGGCGAGCCCGTCGCCGGCGCGCACGTGGACCCCGAGCAGCTCGCCTCGGGCCCGGCCGGCGACGCGCGCCGCCCGCCGGATCAGGGCCTCGCCGTTCGCTGCGCCGGTCAGGGCCACCACGACCCGCTCGCGGGCCTCCCAGGCGGCGTCGATGCCGTGCGCGTCGAGATAGTCGGTGAGGGACTCGTCGACCTGGTCGGCGAGCCAGAGGAGCGCGAGCTCCCGCAGCGCGGTGAGGTTGCCGATGCGGAAGTAGCTGCCGAGCGCGTCGTCGACCTTCTCGGGGCCGTAGACGTTGCCGTGGGCCATGCGGCGTCGGAGCGCCTCGGGGGTCATGTCGACCAGCTCGACCTGATCGGCAGCGCGCACCACGTGATCGGGGACCGTCTCGCGCTGGACGACGCCGGTGATGCGCTCCACCACGTCGTTGAGCGACTCGAGGTGCTGCACGTTCACGGTCGAGATCACGTCGATGCCGGCGTCGAGGAGCTCCTGCACATCCTGCCAGCGCTTGTCGTTGCGGCTGCCGGGCACGTTGGTGTGGGCGAGCTCGTCGACCAGCGCGACGGCCGGGCGACGGGCGAGCACGGCATCGAGGTCCATCTCCTCGAACGGGTGGTCGCGGTGGACCATCACCTTGCGCGGCACCACCTCGAGCCCGGTGACCATGGCCAGGGTGTTGGGCCGAGCGTGGTGCTCGACGTAGGCCACCACGACGTCGGTGCCCCGCTCCGCTCGTCGGTGCCCCTCGCCGAGCATGGCGTAGGTCTTGCCGACGCCAGGTGCGGCGCCGAGGTAGATGCGCAGCCTGCCGCGCGCGCCGTCAGCCACGGTCCGACCCTAGGGGTGCGGGGGGCCGGCCGACTGCCGTGGCCGGCCCCCCGTCCCCCGGCGCCGCCGGGGAGGTGAGGTCCCGGCGGGCGGCTTCAGCCCCGCTCGGCGAGTGCAAGGTTCAGCGTCACGACGTTCACGCCCGGCTCGCCGAGGAACCCGAGCGACCGGCCATCGGTGTGGTCGTCGACGAGGGCGAGCACGTCGTCGAGCGGCAGGTCTCGGGTCTCGGCCACCCGAGGCGCCTGGAGGCGGGCGTTGGCCACCGAGATGTGGGGGTCGAGGCCCGAGCCCGAGGCGGTCACCGCGTCGACGGGGACCGAGGCGTCGGGGGCCAGGCCGTTGGCTTGGCCGTAGGCGGCGATCCGCTCGGCCACGGCGGCGAGGAGCTCGGGGTTGGTGGGGCCGAGGTTGCTCGGCGACGAGGCCGACCCGTCGTAGCCGTCGCCCGCTGCCGAGGGTCGGGGCCAGAACCACTCGTCGCCTTCGAAGGCCTGGCCGAGCAGCGATGAGCCGACGACGTCGCCGTCGGCGTCGCGCAGGAGCGAGCCGTCGGCCCGGTCGCCGAACGCCGCCTGGGCGACGCCGGTGGCGACCAGGGGGTAGGCGATCCCGCACAGCACGGTGAGCACGGCGAGGATCCGCAGGGCGGGGACGAGTTGGCGATGCATCACAGGCCTCCGAGGGCGTTGATGACGAGGTCGATGGCCTTGATCCCGAGGAAGGGGGCGATCAGGCCGCCGAGGCCGTAGACGAGCAGGTTGCGGCGCAGCACCTCGGCGGCGCCGCCGACCCGGAACCGCACGCCGCGCAGGGCGAGCGGGATCAGGGCGACGATCACGAGCGCGTTGAAGATGACCGCCGAGAGGATCGCCGAGTTGGCCGAGCCCAGCTGCATGACGTTGAGCGAGTCGAGGGCCGGGAACGTGGCCACGAACATCGCCGGGATGATGGCGAAGTACTTGGCGACGTCGTTGGCGATGGAGAAGGTGGTGAGCGCGCCGCGCGTGATGAGGAGCTGCTTGCCGATGGCGACGACCTCGATCAGCTTCGTGGGGTCGCTGTCGAGGTCGACCATGTTCCCGGCCTCCTTGGCGGCCTGGGTGCCCGTGTTCATGGCGACGCCCACGTCGGCGAGGGCGAGGGCCGGCGCGTCGTTGGTGCCGTCGCCGGTCATGGCCACGAGGTTGCCGCCGGCCTGCTCGGCGCGGATGCGGGCCATCTTGTCTTCGGGGGTGGCCTCGGCCAGGAAGTCGTCGACGCCGGCTTCGGCGGCGATGGCCGCGGCGGTGAGCGGGTTGTCGCCGGTGATCATCACCGTGCGGATGCCCATGGCCCGCAGCTCGGCGAAGCGCTCGACCATCCCGTCCTTCACGGTGTCCTTGAGGTGGATGACCCCGAGGGTGCGGGGGCCGTCGGCCACGGCGAGGGGCGTGCCGCCGTCGTTCGAGATCGCCTCGACGATGTGGACCAGGTCGGGCGGCGTGATCACGCCCTGCTCCTCGACCCAACGCCGCACCGAGTCGGTCGCCCCCTTGCGGATCCGGCGACGTCCGCTCGACGGGTCGTCGAAGTCGACGCCCGACATGCGGGTCTGGGCCGTGAACGGCACCCGCTCGGCGCCGGCGAGCTCGCGAGCCGGGTCGAGGCCGTAGCGCTCCTGCGCGAGGGCGACGATCGAGCGGCCCTCGGGGGTCTCGTCGGCCAGACTCGAGAGCAGGACGGCCTCGGCGAGCTCCTGCTCGCGCACGCCGTCGACCGGGAGGAAGGCGGCGGCCATGCGGTTGCCGTAGGTGATGGTGCCCGTCTTGTCGAGCAGCAGCGTGCTCACGTCGCCGGCGGCCTCGACGGCCCGGCCCGACATGGCCAGCACGTTGCGCTGCACGAGCCGGTCCATGCCGGCGATGCCGATGGCCGAGAGCAGCCCGCCGATGGTGGTGGGGATCAGGCAGACGAGCAGCGCGACGAGGATGACCGTCGGCTGGCGGGCCCCCGAGTACACGGCGAAGGGCTGGAGGCTCACCACCGCCAGCAGGAAGACGATCGTGAGCCCGCACAGCAAGATGTTGAGGGCGATCTCGTTCGGGGTCTTCTGGCGCTCGGCCCCCTCCACCAGGGCGATCATCCGATCGATGAAGCCCGCACCGGGCTCCTGGGTGATCGCCACCACGATCTCATCGGAGAGGACGCGCGTGCCGCCCGTGACGGCGCTGCGGTCGCCGCCCGACTCCCGGATCACGGGCGCGGACTCGCCGGTGATGGCCGACTCGTCGACCGAGGCGATGCCCTCGACGATCTCGCCGTCGCCGGGGATCAGCTCGCCCGGGCGCACCACGCAGAGGTCGCCGCGCTGGAGCGAGGGAGACGGCCGCTCCTCGAGGCTCCCGTTCGGCAGGCGCACCCGGGCGATGGTCTCGCTGCGGGTCTTGCGCAGCGTGTCGGCCTGGGCCTTGCCGCGGCCCTCGGCGACGGCCTCGGCGAGGTTGGCGAACAGCACGGTGAACCACAGCCACGCGCTCACCAGGCCGGTGAACAGGTGGGGCTCGCCCTCCTTGCCCAGGTCTCGGAGGAACAGCAGCGTGGTCAGGAGGCTGCCGATCTCCACGATGAACATCACCGGGTTGCGGGCCATCACCCGCGGGTCGAGCTTGCGGACCGCGTCGCCGGCGGCGCGGCGCACGATCGCCGCCTCGAAGAGGCTGGCCTTCTTCGGCGGCTCGTCGATGAGGTCGGGGGTCGGGTCCGGGTCGGGATTGGCGGGACGATCGTCCATCAGTGCGGTCACGGCTGGTCCCTTCAGAGGCCGAGCTGCTCGACGATGGGGCCGAGCGAGAGGAGGGGGAAGTAGGTGAGGCCCACGACGATCACCACGACGCCGGTGAGCAGGCCGGCGAACAGCGGGGTGCCGGTGGGGAACGTGCCGGCGGTAGCGGGCGTTCGCTGCTTGCGCACGAGCGAGCCGGCGATGGCGAGGACCGGCACGATCAGGAAGAACCGCCCCAGCAGCATCGAGAGCCCGAGCGTCGTGTTGAACCAGTCGGTGTTGCCGGCGAGCCCGCCGAAGGCCGAGCCGTTGTTGTTGGCCGCCGAGGTGAACGCGTAGGTCACCTCGGTGAGCCCGTGGGGCCCAGGGTTGAGGATCGAGCCCCTGGCCGAGCCCAGCGCCACCGAGATCGCCGAGAAGCACAGGATCGCCACCGGTGCGATCACGAGGTAGATCACGACCAGCTTCATCTCGGCGGCCTGGATCTTCTTGCCGAGGTACTCGGGCGTGCGGCCCACCATGAGCCCGGCGATGAACACCGCGAGGAGGGCGAACACGAGCATCCCGTAGAGGCCGGCGCCCGTCCCGCCCGGGCTCACCTCGCCCAGCATCATGTTGACGAGGGGGACGGCGCCGCCGCCCGGGGTCATCGACTCGTGGGCGCAGTCGACCGCGCCCGTCGACGTGCCGGTGGTGACGGCGCTGAAGAGCCCGCAGCCGGCGGCACCGAAGCGGACCTCCTTGCCCTCCAGGTTCCCCCCGCCCTGGTCGACGGTGGTCGTCTGGTCGGCCCCCGCCCGGGTCAGCTCGGGGTTGCCGGCGGTCTCGAACCGGGTGGCCACGCCGATGCTCGTCAGCAACAGCAGCGCCATGGCGGCGAACACCACCCAGCCCTGCTTCTGGTCCTTCACCATCCGTCCGAAGGCGTAGGTGAGGGCGAACGGGACGAGCAGGATCGTCACGATCTGGAGCAGGTTCGTGAAGCCCGTCGGGTTCTCGAACGGGTGCATCGAGTTGGCGTTCAGGAAGCCGCCACCGTTCTGGCCCAGCTGCTTGATGGCCTCCTGGCTGGCGATCGGCCCGCCGGGGATCAGCTGGGTGCCGCCGGACACGGTGGTGACGCGGCGGAACCCGTCGAGGTTCTGGATGACCCCCTGGCTGACGTAGAGGAGGGCGACGATGCAGGCCAGTGGCAGGAAGATGCGGACCGTGCCGCGAACCAGGTCGACCCAGAAGTTGCCGACCATCGTGGTCGTCCGCCGGGCGAAGGCGCGGATCAGCACGACGGCGACGCAGAGGCCGACGATGGGCGAGACGAAGTTCTGCACCGCGAGGCCCGCCATCTGGCTGAGGTGGCTCATGGTCAGCTCGCCGCCGTAGTTCTGCCAGTTCGTGTTCGTCACGAAGCTGATGGCCGTGTTGAAGGCGAGGGGGGCCGGGACGGCGGGCACGTCGTTCGGGTTCAGCGGCAGCAGGTGCTGGAGGCGCAGCAGGGCGAACAGCGCCAGCACCGACACCAGGCTGAAGGCCAGCAGCGAGCCGGCGTAGCCCGTCCAGCGCTGCTCGGCCCCCGGGTCGATGCCGCCCAGGCGGTAGATCAGCCGCTCGATCGGCGCGAACGCCCGGTCGCCGTAGCTGCGCTGGTCATCGCCGTAGACGCCGGCGATGTAGGGGCCGAGGACCCGGGCGCCCACCGCCACGAGCGCGGCGACCGCGAGCAGCTGCAGCCAGTTCGCGCTGCTCATCAGAAGCGCTCCGGGAACACGAGCGCCGCCACCAGGTACCCGATGATCGCGATCGCCACCACGAGGCCGATGAGGTCGTCGGCGCTCATCGCGCGCCTGCGGCGTCGAGCGGCTCGGCCGAGGTGCTGGCGGGCGCGGTGGCCGGTCCGTCGGGACCGATGAGGTGCTCGCAGGCCCGGACGAGCGCGACGGCCACCGCGAAGAAGGCGATGACGAGGGCCACGAAGATCAGATCGCTCATGGCGAGCGGTCTACGCCCGCCCCCTGACCAGGGGAACGGCCTTGACGCGTCCTTAGCGCCGCCTTCGCCGATCCTGTCGCCGCGTTGGCGGCGGGGCGGCGGCGAGGTTCGCATCTGAGCGGTCAGCTGGACGGCCGCGCCGATGCGAGGTTCGAGGCCGGCCTCAGGGGGGCGGGTCGCCGGGCCCGGCGCGGTCGGCGATGTGCTGCAGCTCCCGAGGCCAGTCGATCTGCACGAGGATCCCCTCCTCGTGGCACACCTCGGCGAGCGACTGCAGCTCGTCGGCCGCCGACTCCGCCGCCTCCCGTGATGCGAAGGCGCACCTGCGCCGCATGGGGTCCGACACGGGATCTTCGACGTCGACGGCGAAGACCGAGCTGCCGAACGCGAGCTGGGCCGCGACCGTGAGGATGAGGCCGACGAGGCCGACGCCGACTGCGTCGGGGACGATCTCCAGCACGTCGATCTTCACGTGGCGCACCCGTCGGGAGCGGAGCACGATGTCCACGCTCGTGGTCGCCCGCTCGCTCGTGAGCTAGAGGTCGCGGGCGAGGGTGCCGAGGTAGAGCTCGATGACGGCGGGGTCGTCGAGCAGCTCGCGGCCGGTGCCGGAGTGGGCGTTGCGGCCCTGGTCGAGCACGAACGCGGTGTCGGCGATCAGCAGGCACTTGCGGGCGTTCTGCTCCACCATCACCACCGACACCCCGGCCGCCTTCACCTCGGCGATGCGGGCGAAGACCTCGTCCTGGTTGATGGGCGACAGGCCGGCGGAGGGCTCGTCGAGCAGCAGGACCGAGGGGTCGGTCATGAGCGCCCGGCCCATGGCCACCATCTGGCGCTGGCCGCCCGAGAGCAGCCCGGCCCGCTCCTTGCGTCGCTCGCCGAGCATCGGGAACAGCGAGGTCACGGCCTCGAACCGCTCGTCGAAGCGATGGGGGTGCAGGAAGATCCCCATCTTCAGGTTCTCCTCGATGGTGAGCGAGGGGAACACGTTGCGGGTCTGGGGGACGTAGCCCACGCCCTGGGCCACCAGCTCGTGCGCCGGCTTCGAGGTGATGTCGGCCCCGTCGAGCACCACCGAGCCCGAGCGCACCGGCACCAGCCCGAAGAGGGCCTTGATGAGGGTGGACTTGCCGGCGCCGTTGGGGCCGATGATGCCCACCAGCTCGCCGCGGTGCAGGGTGAGCGACGCCCCGTTCAAGATGTCGACGCCGGGCAGGTACCCGGCGACGAGGTCGGTCGCCTCGAGCAGGACGCCGTCGGCCGCGGTCATCGGATTTCCCCGCTCACGCTGCCGCCGTGGTCGATGCCCAGGTAGGCCTCGATGACCTCGGCGTTGCCGGCGATGTCGGCCGGGCGGCCCTCAGCGATGACGCGGCCCTCGGCCATGCACACCACCCAGTCGCTGATCGTCATGATCACGTCCATGTCGTGCTCCACGAACAGCACCGACATGCCCTCGTCGCGCAGGGCGGTCACGTGGCCGAGGAGGCTCTGGGTGAGCGCCGGGTTCACGCCGGCCATGGGCTCGTCGAGCATGACGAGCGCCGGGTCGGTCATGAGGGCCCGGGCCATCTCGAGGAGCTTGCGCTGGCCACCCGAGAGCCCCGCCGCGTAGTCGCCGGCCTTGGCGTCGAGCTTGAACCGCACGAGCAGGTCGTGGGCCTTGGCCTCCAGCTCGGCCTCCTGGCCCTTCCAGGTGCCGCGCACCAGGCCGCGCACGGCGGACTCGCCGCGCTGGTCTCGCCCGGCGAGCAGCATGTTGTCGAGCACCGTCATGCGCCCGAGCGTCTTGGTGAGCTGGAAGGTGCGCACCATCCCCTTGCGGGCCAGCACGTGGGGCGAGGTGCCCTCGACGTGGTCGCCGCGGAACGTCCAGCGCCCGGCGTCGGGCTTGTCGAAGCCGCAGAGCAGGTTGAAGAAGGTGGTCTTGCCGGCGCCGTTGGGCCCGATCAGCGAGGTGATGACGCCGCGCTGCACCTCGAGGTGGTCGACGTCGACGGCCACGAGGCCGCCGTAGCGGCGCTGCACGCCGTCGACCACGAGGATCGGGTCGGGCTTGGGGACCCCGGCGCGGGGCTCCACGGACGCGAGGGGATCATCGGCCACTGGCCAGCATCTCCTCCTTCGAGCCCAGGATGCCCTGGGGGCGGTAGATCATCAGCAGCATCAGGCCCACGCCCATGAGCGCGAGGCGCACGGCGCCGGCGGTGGTGTCGCTCACGTCGAACCAGAGGTTGTTGAGGGCCCCGTCCACGAAGTCGAGGAGGAACCAGTAGGTGACGGCGCCCACCACCGGGCCCCACACGGTGCCGGCGCCGCCCAGGATCACCACGGTGTAGAGGGCGAAGGTCAGCGGGGCGATCCAGCGCCCGGGGTTCACCGACCCGGCGTCGAGGGCGATGAGCGCGCCGGCGAGGGCGCCGATGGACCCGCCGATCACGAATGACTGCAGCTTGAACACCACCACGTTCTTGCCGAGCGCCCGGGCGGCGTCCTCGTCCTCGCGGATGGCCCGCAGCACCCGGCCCCACGGGCTGCGGACCCACGCCCGCACGAGCAGGGTGACGACGAGCACGCAGCTCCAGGCCACGACCATGGACCACAGCTGGCGGCTGCTGAACAGGAACGAGTTGCCGATCCCGTACTTGCCCTCGGGGAAGAAGTTGGGGCGGAAGAAGCCGAGGCTCTCGCTGAGCCCGCCGATGCCCCGCGACGCGCCGGTGACCGGGGCGGACGGCCGGGCGTTGGCCACCAAGCGGAGGATCTCGGCGGTGGCGATGGTGACGACCGACAGGTAGTCGGCGCGCAGGCGCAGCGTCGGGATGCCAAGGGCGAGGCCGAGCAGCACGGCGGCGCCGATGCCGAGGGCGAGGCCGACCCAGATCGACCAGCCGCGGTCGGACGCGATGGCCATGCCGTACGCCCCCATCATCAGGAAGCCGACGTGGCCGAAGTTCGACAGGCCGGTGTAGCCGAACTGCAGGTTGAGGCCGGTGGCAGCCAGCGCGTACGACGCGCCCTGGAAGCCGACGGCGGTCTGGAGGGCGAGGGCGAAGACCGAGATCCAGCTCATCCGAACCGCTCCCGGCTCCCGAGGATGCCCTGCGGTCGGATGAGCAGCACGAGGATCAGCACGAGCAGGGCGACCACGAACTTGTAGGCGGTGTCGATGAACAGGCCCGACATCTCCTGGACCACCCCGATCACGATGGCGCCGAGCACGGCGCCGTAGGCGTTGCCGAGGCCGCCGAGCACCACTGCGGCGAACAACGAGAGCAGCAGGATGAAGCCCATGTCGTACTTCACCGTCACCGACAGGCCGTAGAGGATGCCCCCGAGGGCGGCGAGCGCCCCGCAGATGATCCACACGATGGAGATGATGCGATCGACGGCGATGCCCGACGAGGCGGCGAGGTCCTGGTTGTCGGCGGTGGCCCGGATGGCGGTGCCGAGCCGGGTGCGGCGCAGCAGCACGGTCAGGGCCACGAGCACGGCGACCGAGATGCCCATGATCAGCAGGTCGTTGGTGGTCAGGCGGAACGGCCCGTAGGCCGACTCGCGCTGGCCGGCGGCGGCGACGTAGCGCCGGCTGTTGGGCCCGAAGACGATCTGGAAGATGTTCCGTGCGGCGATGGAGAGGCCGATCGACACCACCATCTGCGAGATCAGCGCCATGTTGCGCCGCCGCAGCGGGCGCCACAGCAGGCGGTCGTTGGCGAGGCCGAGCGCGCCGCCGGCGACGACGGCGAGGGCCACGGCGAGCCAGAAGGGCACGCCGGCGTCGCTCAGGGCGAACGCCACGATCGCCCCGAAGGTGACCAGCTCGGCGTGGGCGAAGTTGATGAGGCCGGTGACGCCGTAGACGAGCGAGAGGCCCACGGCGGCGACGGCGATGATCAGCCCGAGCCGCAGCCCCTTGGCGAAGGTGGTGGCGTAGTCGCTGAAGTCGCGCTGGCCCCGGGTGTCCTCGCCGAGGCGGAACGCCGCCTGCTGGTCGCCCAGGTTGACCCGCACGTTGCCGAGCGTGGAGCGGTCGGCGTCGGTGAGCGAGAAGCCCTTCGGCAGGGTCTCGACGTCGAGCGACACCTCGTAGGTGCCGTTGCCGGGGATCTCGATCACGAACACGCCGTCGGCGCCGGTGGTGGCCGAGCCCACCTCCTCTTCACCCTGCGACACGGTGATCTCGACGCCTTCGGGGTAGGACGGCTTGCCCTCGCGCACCTGGCAGAGCCGACCCCAGATGGCGCTGCCGAGCGGGCCGCCGTTGGCCTCGATCGCCTCGCGCTTGGTGAAGGCGCATCCGGCGTCGGCATCGTCGCCCTCCTGTGCTCGGGCGGCGGCCGGCCACAGGGCCACGAGCACGAGCAGCACCAGCGCGAAGCGCCAGGGTCGGAGCGGCCGGTGGTGCGACATGTGGGCGGGAACCCTACCGAAGGCCGCGAGGTGACGCCGGGGTGACCGTCGGGCCACGGGCCGGGGTGGTCAGCGGGCGCGGTGCCAGGCTCGCAGGACGCGCCGGAAGGCGGCCTCGAAGCGCTCGTGGGCCTCGCGCAGCGGACGCCCCGGCCAGTCGCTCGCCAGCAGCTCGTCGGGCAGGAGCGGGTCGGCCTGGAGGTGGCGGAGGGTCGCGGCCGCGGCCACGAACCCCGGCGCGAGGGCGTCCGCGTCGTCGGCATCGAGTCGGGCCTGCAGCGGCGCCACCTCGTCGAGCAGCTCGTGGGCGCCGACCGCCCAGCCCTCGAGGTCCCAGAGCGACCGGGCCAGGGTGGTCGGGTCGTCGACCGTCCCCACCAGCCGGACGGTCGAACCGGCCACGACGGCCTCGGCCTGGGGGAGCACCCCGTCGGGCAGGTTCGCCGGTCGCAGCCACACGCCGTCGCGCAGCGCCGCGTGGCGCAGCGCGGCCATCGCCGCCCGGAGCTCGGCGCGCTCGGGGGCCGATCGAGCCTCGCCCGGAGCCACCCGGGTGACCCAGCGCCCGTCCCACGCCGCGGGAGCACCCCGGCGCGACAGGTCCTGGCGGGCGCGGCGCACGAGGAGCGCGCCGGCGAGGCAGTAGCCGTCCTCGGTCGCCTCCAGCTCGCCGGCGGCCACCATGCGCGAGATCGCCACCCGGGCCGTCCCCGCGCTGACGCCGAGCAGCTCCGCCCCGGCCACCAGCGCTGCGGTGCGCAGCTCGGGCGGGTCGAGGCCCAGCAGGGTCGATGCCAGCACCGAGCGGGCGGTCAGCCGGGGTCGAGCCCCCGGGGTGTTACGTGTGGACGCCATGTGTTCGCGCAACGTAACATGACGTCATGACCGCGACCACCACCGGACCCCGCCTCGGCGGCATGGTGGCGCCCGCCGAGGCCCTGCCCGACGTGCTCCCCACCGACCGCCTCAACGAGACCGGCAAGCCCCTCCCCGAGGTGCGCGAGCCCCTCCGGCGCATCGCGTCGTGGCGCAACGCCCTGACGGTGGCGTCGCTCTGGGCCACGATCGTCGCCCTGTTCGGGCTGGCCACCTGGGTCCACCACCCGCTCGGGTACGCCGTCCTGTTCGTGCTCATGGGCCCGATGTTCGCCCGCCTGGCCATCCTCGGCCACGAGGCCGCCCACCGGCTCCTCTTCCGCGATCGCCGGGCCAACGACCTGGTGGGCCGGTGGCTGCTCGACGCGCCGGCGTTCGTGCCCTTCGACATCTACCGCCGCTCCCACTTCGCCCACCACCGCGAGGAGTTCGGCGACGCCGAGCCCGACCTCGCCTACTACGCCGGCTACCCGATGGCCCGCGACTCGTTCCGCCGGAAGCTGGTGCGCGACGCCGTGGGCATCTCGGGCTGGAAGAACTTCCGCCCGCTCCTGCGGGCCCTGCGCAACGCCCCGGGCCGCAAGGTCGCCGGCCCCATCCTGGGCGTGCAGCTCGTGATCTGGGCGGCCATCTGGGCGGGCACCGGCCGGTGGTGGCTCTACCCGCTCTGCTGGTGGGGGCCGTGGATGACGGTGTGGCGGGTGCTCAACCGGCTCCGCTCGATCGCCGAGCACGGCGGCATGGAGGCGTCGAAGGACCGGCGGCGCACCACCCACCACGTGCGCCAGACCTGGGCCGCGCGGTTCTGGGTCGTGCCCTACCGCACGGGCTGGCACCTGGCCCACCACGTCGACATGGGCATCCCGTGGCGGAACCTGCCGGCGCTGCACCGCGAGCTGGTCGACGCCGGCTGGGTCACCGACGCCTACGTGCACCGGAGCTACACGGCCTTCTGGCGGTCCTGCATCGCGCGCTGACGGCCGGCCTCGGTGGCCTCGAGCACCTCGTCGAGGCGGAGGATCTCGCTCGTCGACACCACGCCCACGAACCCGCGCTCGTCGATGACCGGCAGGCGGTCGGCGTCGGCCTCCTCGAGCAGGGCGAGCGCCTCGCCCACCGACGCTCGCAGCGGCACGGCCGGCACCTCGACGTCCATCACCTCCGAGACCGGGGTGTCGGCCCAGCGATCGGGGTCGAGGCCGGTCAGGTCGTGGAGCGACGCCACCCCGAGGTAGTCGGCCCCCTCCACCACCGGCACCGAGAGGAGGCGGGCGCCCAGCAGGTGGGTGGAGATCACGTCGGCCACGCTGGCCGTCGGCGGCGCGGTGACGGCATCGGTGCGGACCGCGGTCGCCACCGGCAGGTCGAGCCGGCCCTCGAGGTGGCCCATGCGCCGGTCGCGCTGGTAGGTGGTGACCGAGCGCGGGCCCATCGTGAGCTGCGCCGATGCGGCGGCGATGAGCCCGGGCACCACGAAGCCCGGTCGACCGGTGGCCTCGGCCACGAACACCACGGCCGCGAGCGGCACGTGGTAGCCGGCGCCCAGGAAGGCGGCGACGCCGAGCACGGGCAGCAAGGTGGAGTCGCCGGCGCCGACGAGCTCGGCGACGAGGCGGCCGAGGAGGGCCCCCTCGATCACGAGCGGGATGAACAGCCCGCCGGCGCCACCCGCGGCGACCGCCCCGATCGTGGCCAGGCCGCGCAGCAGCAGGAGGCCGAGGATCACGCCCGCGGCGTGGCCCGGTTCGAAGGCCCATCGGATCGCGTCGTAGCCGGGGCCGAGGGCGAGCGGCTCGCCCGTGAGGGCATCGGAGCCGGCCACGAGCGCGCCCACCGACGCACCCGCCACGAGGACGCGGACGCCGAGGGGGATGCCGGCCGTGCGGGCCTTCGCGGCGCGGACCGCCCAGGCGAAGGCGCGGGCGCCGCCGCCGGCGAGCAGGCCGAGGGCCACGGCGGCGGCCAGGTCGACCCAGCGCAGGTCGTGCACGCTGCCGATGGGGAAGAGCGGCGAGGGCCCGTCGACCGCCACGAACGTGAGGTACCCGGCGGCCGATGCGAAGAGCGTGGGCAGGAGCGTGCGGCGGGCGAGGTCGGCGCGGAAGGGCACCTCCATGGCGAACAGGGCGCCGGTGGCGGGGGCCTTGAAGATGGCGCCCACGCCCGCCGCGGCCCCGGCCACGAGCAGCACCCGCGACTCCTCGCGCGTGAACCAGCGGGAGGTTCGGCGCTGGACGGTGGACCCGATGGTGGCACCCGAGAGGATGGCGGCGGCCTCGAAGCCCATCGCCGCGCCGCCGGCGAGGGTGGCGGCGCCGGCGAGCAGCTTGGCGGGCAGGTCGCGCAGGCGCAGGCGCGTCTCGCGGTCGTGGTAGGCGCGGAGGTAGTCGTCGGCCAGGCTCGGCCCGGCGCCGCGCGCCAGGTGGGTGAGCACCAGCCCGGCGATGCCGAAGCCCACGAGGGGGGCGACCACCTGCAGGGCGAGCGGCGCCTCGAGCAGGCGGTCGATCAGCCCGCCGCGCACGATGCGCTCGAACAGCGCCACGACCAAGCCCGTCAACGCCCCCACCACGGCGGCGAGGGCGACGATGCGGTGGTCGTGGAGCGACCGGGTGGCGCGCCTCAGCGATCCCATCCCACCGCCCAGTCAGGAGCAGGGCCGGGGAGCTCGCCCCCGGCGCGGGCCACGGCGTCGAGGGCGTCGGCCAGCACGTCTCGCTGGTCGGCCGGCACGGCGGCGACCAGGGCGGCGAGCCGGCGCCGGCGGTCGTCGGCCACGCTCCCGACCAACTCGTCGCCCTCGGTGGTGATGGCGATCTCGAGGGTCCGGCGGTCCGGGCCCTGGTCGCGGGCGATGAGCCCCTTGGCCTCCAGGCGGTCGCACATGCGCGTCACCGACGACGGGGCGGTCTCGAGCTCCTCGGCCAGCTGCGTGCCCGACTGGGCGCCGCGCGTGGCGAGGACCACCAGCATCCGGTACTGCGGGAGCGTGACCTCGTCGCTCACCGCGCCGAGCGATCGGGCGGCCGACGCCACCAGGGCGCGCGACGCGTGGAGCATGGCGTCGGCGAGGCGCTCGGACGAAGATTGCACAGAGCAAGTGTTGCCGTGCGCACACGTTCGCCGCAATTCGGCGCGGCGCGCCAGACTGGGTCGGTGCGAGCGGTGCGGCCCGGGACCCACGTCGTGGTGGCCGTGGCCATCGTCGTCGTGGCGGCGATGGCGGCGCTGGGGTGGATCGGCGAGGAGCACCACCCCGAGAAGATCGAGCAGCTGCGGGTCTCGGTGACCCCCGCGGGCGATGGCGGCCTGCGCATCAGCGAGACGATCGACCACGACTTCGGCAGCGAGGACCGCCACGGGCCCGAGCTGGTCGTGCCCAACGACTTCGGCACGCCCGAGCAGATCACCGCATCGTCGCCCGACGCACCGGCGGGCATCGCCGACGTGTCGCCGGCCTCGCTGAACGGCGAGTCCGCCACCCGCATCCGCGTGGGCGATCCCGACGTCGAGGTCAGCGGCCAGCACCGCTACGAGATCTCCTACGTGCTGCCGGTGGCCCGCTACGCCGGTCCCGACCTCTCGCTCGACGCGGTCGGCGCCGACTCCGCCATCGCCATCGAAGACGTGACCGTCGTCTTCGGGGGCATCGAGCTGGCCGATGCCGAGTGCACCGTGGGTGCTGCCGGCTCGGACGCGGCCTGCGCCGGGTTCGAGCGCGAGCCGATCCGCGTGCACGTCGACCGCCTCGATCCCCACGAGGGCATCACGATCTCGGGCGAGGTGACGGCGTGGCGCCCGGCCGATCCGGCGCCGGCGCCACCGCTCCCGGAGCGACGCGAGTCGCGCCGTGCGCTCGCCGCCGGTGCGGCCGCCCTGCTGGGTGCGCTGACGGCGGGAGCCACCTACGTCGTGTCGAGCCGCAAGGGAGTCAACGAGGTGGTGGGCAGCGGCGCGGCGGAGGCCGCCCACGGCACCGCCGGGGCCGGGCCCGGCACGACCCGCACGGTCACCGATGCCGAGCTGGCCGAGATGACGACCGTCGAGTTCGCGCCGCCGCGGGGCGTCGAGCCCTGGCAGGGCGCAGCCGTGCTGCGCGAGGACCTCGACCCCTCGACGGTGACCGCGTGGTTCTCGGGGGCCATCGCGGATGACGTCCTCACCATCGAGATGCGGGGCAAGCGGCCCCGCCTGGGCCAGGGGCCGAAGGCCGGCGAGGTCGACGCGGTCACCGCCGACATCCTCCGCAAGCTGTTCGGCAACCGGAAGGTGGTCGACCTCGACGGTTACGACTCGCAGTTCGCCGGCGCCTGGACGAAGGTGGAGCAGCGCCAGGACGAGTGGATCGCGGCCAGCGGCTGGTGGAGCTCGCGCCCGCCTGCGCACCACCGCCCGCGTGGCGGTGGGTGCCTCGCCGGGTTGGCCCTCCTCGTCGCCTCCGTGGCGCTGGGCCTCGTCGGCGCCTTCCTCACCGGGCTGCTCGGCCGCGCCGGTGGTCCCGTCGGCCTGGTGGTCGTCGCCGTCGGCGTGCCGCTCGCCACCGCCCTCGTCGCCTACCGGCCGCTGCTGGCCCGACGCACCGCCAACGGGTCGGCCTACGCCCTGCAGGTGGCGTCGTTCCGTCGCTTCCTCGTGGAGAGCGAGGGCCAGCACGTCGAGTGGGCGTGGAAGAACGGGCTGCTCCGCCAGTACTCGGCGTGGGCGGTGGCGCTCGACGCGGCCGACGCGTGGAAGGACGCCATGGAGCGCGCCGGGGTGCCCCAGCCCGAGATCGAGGCCACCGCCACGCCGCTGCTGCTCGCCCACGCCCAGGGCGCCATGCTCGCCACCCGCACCGAGCCGTCCACCAGCAGCTCGAGCGGGTCGTCGGGGTTCTCGTCGGGCGGCTTCTCGGGCAGCGTCGGCGGCGGGGGCGGCGGCGGCAGCCACGGCTCCTGGTAGCGGCCGGCTCAGCCCTCGGGGAGGAAGCGGCTGCCCGGCGCCCGGCCCAGCACTCGGACCGTGCGCGACGCGAAGCGCCAGGTACCGTCCGCGTGGTCGAGCTCGACGCGGTCGCGGTAGGTGCCCCAGTGGTCGACGCCGATGTCGGTGAGCACGCAGAAGTAGGAGCGGACGTCGGCGGCGGTGGTGTCGAGCAGATCGATCAGCACGCTCGACACCTGGTGCTGCACCGGGCCCGTCGAGCCCTCGGCCGCGGCGCGCTGCGCCGCGGCGTCGATCTGGCGGCGGATCTCCTCGCGCCCCTCCCAGCGACCGCCGTGCTCGCCCACGTCGAGCACGCCGTCGTCGAGGAAGCAGGCCGCCAGGTCCTCGCTGCGGCCACGATCGCCGGCCCACGTGTAGCGGGCGAGCAGGTCGCGCACCGCTTCGCGGGCGCTCAGCTCGCTGCCGACCATCTGGTGGTTCACGCCGGCTCGTCTCCCGGGCGGTGGCCGGCGGGGTGGTCGTGCTCCTCGTCGTGGTCGTGCGGGTGGGCGTGACCGCTGGTCCACCGATCGTCGACCGGCTCGGCCACCTCGT
>JAGQSL010000105.1 GCA_020439525.1 Acidimicrobiales bacterium
TAGGAGATGTCGGGCACCTCCTCGAGCACCAGCTCCTCGACCTCGGGGCGAGCGAGCTTCTCGACGACGAGCCCCGAGCGCGGGTCCATCAGCACGGTGTCGCCCACGCGGATGCCGACCTCGGCCACCTCCTCGAGCAGCTCGCAGACCCGCTCCTCGTCGGCCCGTCCGACGATCAGGACGCGACCGGCGCCCATCACGTCCTTCACCGTCACGACCTCGCCCGTGCGCTCGCTCTGGCGGGAGAGGATCACGCTGAAGCTCTCGTTCAGCGCCACCTCGTCGCCGCGCCGGAGGGTGCCCAGCACCTCGGGCATCGCGGCGACGCGCATCTTGCGGCCACCCGAGAAGACGTCGACGGTCTCGTCGTCCTCGTTGATGCCCAGCACGGTGCCGTACGCCGCCGGCGGCTGGGTCAGCTTGTCGACCTCCTCGCGGAGGGCGGCGATGTGCTCGCGGGCCTCGCGCAGGGTGTAGGTGAGCTTCTCGTTCTGGGTCACCGCCTGGGCCAGCTGGCCCTTGGTCTCGAGCAGCCGCTCCTCGAGCGTGCGCACCCGCTTGGGCGCGTCCTGCAGGCGGCGGCGCAGCCCGACGACCTCGTCTTCGAGGGCGGCGGCCTGCTCGCGGAGCTCGTCGAGCTCGGCGGCCTGCTCGGCCGCCCGGCGTTCGGCATCGTCGCTCATCGGACCACCTTCCAGACGGGTTCGGGGGCTCCGCGGCGACGCTACCGGATGCCCTCGACGCCGCAACGGAGGGTCCCCGCGCTTCACACCGACGAAACACGGGGGGATCGGGCGCCCGGCGTGACGGAGGTCCCCGTCGGGGGTTCCAGGAAGTCGCAGGTGGTCCGCTACGCTCCGAACGGGCCAGGGAGCGCCGACGTGGACGCTCCACCTGACGAGAGAGGCAACCCACATGAAGGTCTGGATCGACCAGGATCTCTGCACCGGCGACGGGCTCTGCGAGGAGATCGCTCCCGACGTCTTCACCCTGCTCGACGACGGGCTCGCCTACGTCAAGGAGGGCGGCAAGGTCTTCTCCGATCCGGGCGGCCCCGAGGGGCTCGCCAACGTGCCGGCCGGGCAGGAAGAGGCGACCATCGAGTCCGCCGAGGAGTGCCCCGGCGAGTGCATCTTCATCGAGGTCGGCTGACCCTCCGCCGCACCACCGAACATCGAGCGATGGGGCCCGTCGGGCCCCATCGTCGCGTCCGGGGCGCTACTCGAACCGCAGGCAGCCGTCGTCGAGGTCGACCATCGGGATCTCGTCGCGCTCGCGCCAGTAGTCCTGCGTGTGACCCCACTCGGGCCGGTCGAGCCGCTTGGGCATCAGGTGCATGCTGCGCTGGAGGTAGCCGGGGTTGAAGTTGTCGGGATCCATCCACGGGAGGCGCTCGAGGCCCTCCTCGTCGGGTCGCAGGCGCGGGGTCACCCGGGTGGCGCCCCGCTCGTCGAGGTGGTGGAGCAGCCGGCAGGTGAAGTCGCCGAGCAGGTCGACCCGGAGCGTCCAGCTCGCCCGGAAGTAGCCCATGATCCACAGCAGGTTGGGCACGCCCGTGAACATCATCCCGCGGTAGGTCACCGTCTCGGCCCAGTCGACCGGCTCGCCGTCGACCTCGAACGCGATCCCACCCATGACGCTGAGGTCGAAGCCCGTGGCCGTCACGACCACGTCGGCCTCGATCTCGGTGCCGCCCGTGGTCCGGATGCCCGTCTCGGTGAAGGTCTCGATGGTGTCGGTGACCACCGACGCCCGGCCCGACGCGATCCCCTGGAACAGGTCGCCCTCGGGGATGAAGGCGATGCGCTGCTGCCAGGGCCGGTACCGGGGCGAGAAGTGCGTCTCGACGTCGAAGTCCTCGCCCAGGTAGGCGCGCACCCCGTTGAGCAGCTCGGCCTTCACCAGCTCGGGCTCGTCGAGGGCGAGCTGGGTGAGCTCCCCCTGGTCCTTCAGCGTCTTGCGGCGGACGATCTCGTGGATCCACTCCTCGGGGATCTCGATCGATCGCAGCATGTCGGCCAGCTCGTTGTGGTTGAAGCCGGTCACGAAGTAGGTGGGCGAGCGCTGGAGGAGCGTGACGTGCTCGCACGTGCCGGCGATCGCCGGCACGAGGGTGGCCGCGGTGGCGCCCGATCCGATCACCGTCACGCGCTTGCCGGCGAGGTCGAGGTCCTCGGGCCAGGTCTGGGGGTGGATCACCTCGCCGCCGAAGCGGTCCATCCCGGGCCAGGTGGGCGTGTAGCCGGACTCGTGGCGGTAGTAGCCCTGGCACATCCACAGGAACGAGGTGGCCACCCGGACCGGCTCACCGGTGGCGGCGTTCGTGGCCTCGAGGGTCCAACGATCGGTGGCCGAGTCGAACGACGCCCGTTCGATGCGGTGGCGGTAGCGCACGTGATCGTCGAAGCCGTCGTCCGCGATGACCTCGCCCAGGTAGCGCATGATCTCCTCGCCCGTGGCGATCGGTGCGCCGGTCCAGGGCTTGAAGCGGTACCCGAAGGTGTACAGGTCGCTGTCCGAGCGGATGCCGGGGTACTGGTGGATCAGCCACGTGCCGCCGTAGGTCTCGTGCGCCTCGAGCACGAGGAACGTCTTCTCCGGGCACTGCTCGGCGAGGTGGTGCGCCGCGCCGATGCCCGAGATGCCCGCTCCCACGATGATGACGTCGAACTCCTCGACCGACTCGCTCACGGTCGCGCCTCCTGTCCCCTGGGCTCGTGCGCTCGACGAGCCTGCCACGGAATCCTGACCCGCGGGTCAAGGTGCCGGGAGGGCCGTTGGTCCTGGCCGTCGGTGGCGTCGCCCGCGGCGCGCCTCAGGCGCTGGGCAGGAGCCGGGCGTGGGTGAGGAAGCCGGTGTGGGCGACCATGCGGTGGTCGGGCCGCACCGACATGCCGTCGATGTTCCAGCCCCGGTGGAGGACCTCCATCGTCTCGGCCAGCTCGAACCCGCTGTCGACGAGCCGCTCGCGCAGCGCCACGGCCTGGGTGATGGCCGGCGTGTACGCGACGAGGATCCCGCCGGGCCGCAGCGCCTGCTCGGCGTGGGGCACGACCTGCCAGGGCTCGGGCAGGTCGAGCACCACCCGGTCGAGCTGCGCCAGCTCGATGCCCTCGTAGCAGTCGCGCACCTCGACGGTGTAGCGCTCGAGCGCCTCGGCGCCGCAGAAGGCCTCGACGTTCTTGCGGGCGCGCGACGCGAAGTCCTCGCGCACCTCGTAGCCGTGCACCACCGCGCCGGCCCGCAGCAACGTCATCGAGAGGGCGCCTGAGCCCACGCCGGACTCCAGCACGCGCGCTCCCGGGAAGATGTCGGCCTGCAGCAAGATCGCCCCGAGGTCCTTCGGGTAGATGACCTGGGCGCCACGCGGCATCTTCAAGACGAAGTCGGCGAGGGTCGGGCGGAACACCGAGAACGTGGCCCCGCGGGTGGAGCGCAGCGCCGCCCCCTCCTGCTGGCCGATGATCTCCGCGTGGGGGATGAACCCCGAGTGCGTGTGGAACTCCCCGCCGTCCTCGAGGGTGACGAGGTACCGCCGCTTCTTCCGGTCGATGAGGAGCACGCGCTCCCCCGCCCGCAGCGAGCGGTCGGGGACGACGAGGTCGGTCACGAGGATCCCTTCGCGGTGAGGACCACGGGCTGGGCGCCCGCGGTGCGCTCCACCAGGCGGCAGAACGCGCAGGTGTCGTTGGTGGACGGCGATCCGCACACCGAGCAGGTGCCGAGCACCTCGCCCTCCCCCGATGCCGGTGCGGCATCGGCGAAGCGCGGCGCCGCCCGGTCGAGGAAGCCGAAGTAGAAGGCGTGCTTGGAGCCGGGCGAGGCCGCCTCGATGGCGTTGAGCGCCTCCTTGTACCCGAGGTGCTTGTTGCCGGCCGCCATGGGGCACTCCTCGACGACGTAGTCGATGCCGCGCAGCACGCAGTACGCGGCCGTCTCGCGCTCGCCCAGGCGCACGAGCGGCTTCACCTTGCGCGGGAACCCGTGTCGGGCCGGCAGCACCGGCAGCTGGCGAGCCAGGTACTCGGCCTCCCAGCGCAGCGTGTTGCCGAAGAGCACGGCGGCCTCGTCGTCGAGGTTGTGCCCGGTGACCACGGCGTCGTAGCCGCCGTCGAGGGCCGCTCGGTCGAAGAGGTGGCGCTTGGAGAGCCCGCACGCCGAGCACGGCACCCGCTTGGTGACCTTGGCCGCGGTGGGCACGTCGTAGCCGTGGTCGTCGCGCAGGTCGATGACCTGGAGCGGCCACCCGCGCTCCTCGGCGAACGCCTTCGTGCGCTGCCCGCTGCGATCCGAGTACCCCCCGATGCCGAGGCCGACGTAGAGCCCGTCGGCTTCGTAGCCCAGCTCGCGCAGCAGGTCCCAGACGGCGAGGCTGTCCTTGCCGCCCGACACGGCGACCAGCACCCGGTCGCCGGGCTCGAGCATGTGGAAGTCCTCGATGGCCTTGGCCACCTGGTCGCGGCAGAGGCGCAGGAAGTGCTCGACGCAGAAGTTGGCGTTGTGGCGGCGGATGTCGATGACCGCCGGCTCGCGGCAGACGCGGCACTTCACGTCGAGCCTCCGGAGATCACCGGGCGGACCTCGACCTCGTCGGCGTCGTCGAGGATGGCATCGCCGGGCACCAGGGTCCCGCCCCGGATGACCAGCACCGACTCCCGGTTCAGCTCGAGCTGCTGGAGCAGCTTGACGATGCTCACCGGGCCCGCGACCTCGAGCGTGCGCGTGGGGTTGCGGAGCTGGACCTTCACCGCTCCATGTTGGCGCGCGCCGCCCGGGCGCGGCCAACGGCGGGCGTCAACCGGCGGCGTCGCCCCGCTTCGAGCGGCGCGCAGCCCGCTTCTCGGCCTTGGCGGCCTCCTTGGCCCGCGCCTTGGCCTGCTTGCGCCGGGCCCGGCGGCCCTTCGGCGGTGCGGCCGGCGCATCCTCGATCGTGGCGCGGCCGTTGGAGATCACGAGGCGCTGGCCGGGCTGGAGCTCCTCGGAGATCAAGATCTCCTCGCGGCGCTCGGCCAGGCGCCGGACGGTGCGCAGCGTCCAGAGGCCGGTGCCCACGTAGAACCAGCCCTTGGACCCGCCCACCCCCTTGCGGAGCCCGGTGCGCTCCACCGTGCGGAGCACACCTCCCGTGGCCCCGCCACCAGGTCGGATCGAGCGTGCCATCAGAAGCGACGCACCTCGACGATGGTCGTCTTCTTCCTGCCCCGGCTCCGACCGAAGAGGAAGACCCCGAGCAGCACGGCGGCAGCCACCACGGCGCCGACGGCGATCGCCGTCTCCTTGGCCTCCTCGGCCTTCTGGTCCACATCGCCCGTGAGCTCGCGGAACTTGGCCTCGAGGTCGTCGCGGGTGATCTTCTGCTTCGGCACGCTCACCGCTGCTCCTTGCTGGCCCGCATGGGCCTCTTGATCGCCAGCACCGCGGCGGCGCTGCACACCAGGGTGAACCCGAGGGCCGCGATGTAGGGCACGAAGTCCCAGCTGCCCGTGAGGTGCTCGCCGGTCTCCTCCTGCAGCCCGCGCAGCACGGCGAGCGAGCCGAACAGCACCCCCAGGGCCAAGAGGGCGGCACCGCCGATCCCGCGGCTCAGGAACCGACCGAGCGACTTGAGCGGATCGACCGTCTCCTGCTTGGCGTAGTCGCGCGTCAGCTGCCAGAGGTCGTTGACCACCTCGCCCACGCCCTTGTCGTCCTGCTTCCCACCTGCTGGTGCCACATCCACTCCTGGCCGTCGGGCTCGATCTTCCTAGTTGGCACGGTCGCGGCGCGCAAGGGAGCGCCGTCGCACCCTCACCCCGTTCCCAGCGCGACCGGGGGCCGAGACGCGCGGGCGCATCGATCGAGCGGGGCGGTCGCCGGCCCCTCGAGCGCGACGAGCGCCGTCACCAGGCCCGGGGCCGCCGCGGCCCCCCACGGGCCCGGGGCGATCGGCACGAGCACCGCCGGCGCCGACAGGGGGGCGTCGATCGGCGCCGGGTCGCCCTCCGGGCACGGCGGGAGCCACGTGGCCAGGAGCTGGGCGAGGAACGCCTCGATCGCCAGGGTCCGCGCCCCCACCTGCCCGTTGGCCACGAACGCGAACGTCGCCGTGGCACCTTCGGGCAGCTCCACGAAGCCGGCCAGCGCCCGGACGTCGTCGAGCGTGCCGGTCTTGGCCCGGAGCCGCCCGGCGGCCGCGGTCGACGCGAAGCGGCCGGCGAGCGTCCCGCTCCGGCCCGCCACCGGCAGACCCTGACCGACGGTCCCCTCGGGACCGACGGCGTCGAGCGCCGCCACCAGGCCCTGGCACGAGGTCGCGTTCGTCGGGTCCAGGCCGGAGCCGTCGACGACCCTCGATCCGGGCGTCGCCGCCCCCACCCGAGCGGTCCAGGCGGCGACGGCCCGCGCGCCCGCAGCGGTCTCGCCCCGACCCTCGGTCACCACCCCGAGCTCCTTCAGGAGCTGCTCGGCGATGTGGTTGTCGCTGCGCAGCAGCATCTCGGTGACGAGCGCGTCGACGGGCGGCGAGTCCACCCCGGCGAGCACGACGCCCCCCGCCGGACGGGACCCGCGGCCCACCTCGTCCGAGCCGACGCGCACGCCGCGGAGGGCGAGGAGCCACCGCAGCGCATCGCCCGCCGCGACCGCCGGATCGCCCGGCCGGCGGCGCTCCACCGCGCCATCGCGGCGATCGAGCACCCACCCGTCATCGACCACGAGGGCCCCCAGCGGGTCCGGGTCGTCCGCCGTGATGCGCGGCGGCCACGAGGGCACCCGGCGCTCGGCGTCGTAGCGCCCATCGTCGACCAGGAGCCGGCCCCGGATCTCGGTGACGCCAGCCTCGCGCAGCGCATCGGCGAGCGCGTCCAGCGATGTGTGGGGGCGATCGTCGCCGATCCCCCGATACGCCCGGTACGCCTCGGTGACGAGCACCGGATCGCCCCCACCGACGAGGGTGACATCGCCCTCGACGATCCCGCCGACGGGCGGGGCCGCAGCCACCACCTCGGTCCGCAACCGGTGGTCGGGCCCGAGCCCGTCGAGCACGGCGCCCGCGGTCAGCACCTTCTCGGTGGAGGCGGGCGACTGCAGATCGCTCCCCCGATGGTCGTAGGCGGCGACGCCGTCGACCGAGACGCGCAAGCAGGTGTCGGGCGGGGCCTGGGCCATCAGGGCGTCGAGGTCGCGGGTGAGGGTCGGGTCGGGCCCGCGCACCGCCACCGGAACCTGTTGGGCCACCGACGGGGTGGGACCGAGCGCGACGAGGCCGCCGACCAGCAGCCCGAGCACGATCGCCCGTTGGAGGCGACGCACGTCAGGCGAGGCCCCGGGCCTGGAGCCAGCGGGCGCGCTCCCAGGCGTGGGCGAGGGCCGCGACCGCCCGGTCAGCCGAGGCGTAGCAGAGCCGTCCCGTGGCCCGGACCGCGGCGGGGGCGGCGTTCGTCGGATCGGCGACGGCGAGCTCGGTGGCGAGCAGGACGGGCTTGCCGGTCGCCTCCGACACGCGGGCCGCGGCTTCGGCGAAGCGGGCGTCCTGGCGCTCGTGGTAGGCCACGATGCGCTCGAGGCCGTGATCGGGGTAGAAGCGCCCCTCCCGCATGAGGCGGGCCTGGTTGGCCTGGATGCCGATGCCCAGCTGGATCACGGCATCGACCTCGGGGTGCTCGGCGATCAGCGCGAGCACCGTCGGGATCGTGTCGCGGGTCTCCCCACCGGCGAGGTCGACGGGGTTGTTGCGGCTCCAGCGCGGCGGCAGGTGCTCGTCGATCGCGGCGAGCAGGTCGGCCGGCAGCTCGGCGAGGTGGAGGGTGCTGCGGGTGATGGCGTCGGCGGTCACGACGCCCCAGCCGCCGGCGGTGGTCATCACGACCACCCTCGGCCCCGCGGGCAGCGGCTGGGTGGCGAAGGTGGCCGCCGCCTCGAAGGCCTCCTCCACGGTGGCCGCCCGGGTGATGCCCGCTTGGCGACAGGCGCCGTCGAAGGTGCGGTCGTCGGTGGCCAGCGAGCCGGTGTGGCTCGCTGCGGCCCGCTGGCCCCCGCTCGTCGCGCCGCCCTTGACCAGCACCAACGGCTTGCGCTCGGCGACCGCCCGCATCCGATCGAGGAAGGCGCGGCCGTCGGGCACCCCCTCCACGTAGGCGAGCCCGACCGACGTGGCCTCGTCGTCGGCGTAGTGGTCGAGGTAGTCGGCCACCGTGACCGCGGCCGCGTTGCCCGCGGACACCGCGCGGCTGATCCCAACACCGGTCTGCACGGCGTAGTTGAGGAACGACGAGACGAAGTTGCCGGACTGGCTGGCGACGCCGATCGACCCGGCGGGCGGGTTGGGCGCCACGATCTGGGCGCACAGCTTCGACGGCGTGGAGACCACGCCCTGGCCGTTGGGGCCGGCGAGGAGGATCCCGAGCTCGTCGCAGAGGGCCACCAGCTCCCGCTGCGCGGCCAGGCCCGCCTCGCCCGCCTCGCCGTAGCCCGCCGAGGTCACGAACGCGGCGCGGATGCCCTTCGCGGCCGCGGCCCGCAGCAGGTCGGGGTTCACCGATGCCGGGGTGCACACGAAGATCAGGTCGAAGGTCCCCTCGGGCAGCTCGTCGAGGTCGGCCACGGTCTGGATGCCGAGCACCTCGGCGCGCTCGCGGTTGGTGGCGGCGACGGCCCCCTCGTAGCCCGACGCGAGCAGGTTGTGGAGGCTCACGAAGCCGAACTTGCCCGGATGGCTCGAGGCCCCGGCGACCACGACCCCGCGAGGGTCGAACAGCGCACCGAAGCCCTCCGGCGCCGGACGGGACCGGGCGGTGGCCGCGGCCGGCGGCGCGTCCCGGAGCTCGACGAGGGCGTCGACGGCGACCGGGCGGCCGTCGACCACGATCAGCGGGTTGAGGTCCACCGACGCGATCCGCGCGTCGGCCGCGGCGGCCGCCGACAGGGCGAGGAGGACCTCGACCAGTGCGGCGCGGTCCACGGCCGGCTCGCCCCGAAACGGTCCGAGCAGCGCCTGGGACCGCAGCTCGTCGACCATGTCGTGGGCGTCGGCCCGCGAGATCGGCACCGGGCGGACGGTGACGTCGGCGATCGCCTCGGCGAGGATGCCTCCCACCCCGACGACGACGGTGGTGCCGAACTGCGGGTCGGTGGCCAGGCCGGCGAGCAGCTCGCGGGTGCCCCGCAGCATCGGCGCCACGAGCAACCCGACCTCGCCGTCGTCGGGGGTGGCGGCGGCGAGCAGCTCGGCCGCCGCGACGGCGACCGCGTCCGGGCTGGAGAGGCCCAGGCGCACCAGGCCCCGCTCGGTCTTGTGGGCGATGCCAGGGCCGTTGAGCTTCACCACGACCGGGAGGCCCAGCTCCTGCGCCGCGACCACCGCGGCGTCGGGCGTCGCGACGATCTGCTCGGGGGCGAAGGGCACGCCGTGGGCGGCGAGGAGGGCCTTCGAATCGGCTTCGCTGAGGGTGGCTCCGGACATGGCGGGCGAGCCTACCGACGCCCCGAGCCCCGCCCGGCCCTCAGGGCGCGGTCGGCGACAGCGCGACGTGGAACAGGTTGCGGACGTGCTGGAGCCGCGCCTCGAGCGCCTCGGGGTCCATCGGGTCGCGGTCGAGCAGGCTGGCGAGGAAGGGCGCCTCGCTGAAGTAGCCGAACATGATCGAATAGGCGGTGATCAGGAGCTGCTCGGTGTCGACCCGCCGGAACCGGCCGGCGTCGATCTCGTGGTCGAACCAGCCCATGGCGCGCTGGAGGAAGGGCCGCAGCGCCGCGCCGAGGTCGATCCCGAGGTTGGCGCCGTCGTCGAGGGCCTCCCGGCTGATGATCCGCACGAACTCGGGATTCTCCATGAAGAAGCGGAAGCCGGTGGTGATCACGAGGTCGACCTTCTGCCACCCCTCCAAGCCGCGGCTGACGGCGTCTTCGACCCGCACCGACCACTCGGCGAGCGAGATCGTGAAGACCTCGCTGTAGATGGCCTCCTTCGACGGGAAGTGGTGCAGCAGGCTCGGCCGCCGGATCCCGACGGCCTCGGCGATCTCGTTGAGCGA
>JAGQSL010000106.1 GCA_020439525.1 Acidimicrobiales bacterium
GCCAAGGAGGCCGACCGCTTCTACTGCCGGCGCGGCGGCTTCGTCGACGACCTGGCCACCTTCGACCCGCTCGCCTTCGGCATCATGCCGAACGCGCTCGACGCCGTGGAGCCCGACCAGCTGCTGGCCCTCGCCGCCGCGTCGGCCGCCCTCCGAGACGCCGGCGACCCCCACGAGCGCGTCGACCCCAGCCGGATCTCGGTGGTGCTCGGGCGCGGGGGGTATCTCGGCGACGGGGTGGCCCGGCTCGACCAGCGGGTGCGCACGGCCCAGCAGCTCGTCGAGGCGCTGCGGTCGCTCGTCCCGGGCATCGACGAGGAGCGGCTCGCCGCGGTGAAGGCCGAGTTCCAGGACCGCCTCGGCCCCGAGCGGCCCGAGTCCTCGATCGGGTTGGTGCCCAACCTCGCCGCCTCGCGCATCGCCAACCGCTTCGACCTGCGGGGCCCGGCCTACACCGTCGACGCCGCCTGCGCCTCGTCGCTCATCGCCGTCGACCACGGGGTGGCGGCGCTTCGGTCGGGCCAGGTCGACGTCGCCCTCGTCGGCGGCGTCCACCACTGCCACGACCTCACGCTGTGGAGCGTGTTCTGCCAGCTGCGGGCGCTGTCGCCCACCGAGGAGATCCGGCCGTTCAGCGCCGATGCCGACGGGATCCTGGTGGGCGAGGGCACCGGCATGTTCGTGCTCAAGCGCCTCGCCGACGCCGAGCGCGACGACGACCGCATCTACGCCGTGATCCGCGGCACCGGGGTCGCGTCCGACGGCGTGGGCGCGTCGCTGATGAACCCGCGCCCCGAGGGCCAGGTGCTCGCCGTGGAGGCGGCGTGGCGGGCGTCGGGCCTCGACCCCGCTCGCGTCGGGCTCATCGAGGCCCACGGCACCGCGACGCCGGTGGGCGATCGCACCGAGGTCGAGACGCTCCGGGCCGTGTTCGGGGCCGACGGCTCGGGCGTCGGGCTCGGCTCGATCAAGTCGATGATCGGCCACGCCATGCCCGCCGCCGGCGCCGCCGGCCTGGCCAAGGCGGCCCTCGCCCTGCACCACGGCGTGCTCCCGCCCACCCTCCACGCCGACACCCCCAACGCCGCGCTCGCGGGCACCCGCTTCCGCCTCCTGGGCGAGGCGGAGCCGTGGGCCGCGCCCTCGGACGGCGGCCCACGCGTCGCCGGCGTGAACGCGTTCGGCTTCGGCGGCATCAACGCCCACGTCGTCCTCACCGACCACCCCTCCTCCCGTTCTGCCGTGCTGGGTGGTTCGGTGGCGCCGCTGGGGGCGGCAGAACCGGTGGGCTCCCGTTCTGCCGTGCTGGGTGGTTCGGTGGCGCCGCTGGGGGCGGCAGAACCGGGGCCGGTGGCGACCGAGGAGGTGCTGCTCCTCGCCGGGCGCGATGCGGCGGACCTGCTCGCCCAGCTCGACGGGTGGACGCCCGGCGCCGACGAGCTCGTGGTGCCCGGCGCCGACGCCGGCCCGGCCCGGCTGGCGATCGTGGCGCCGAACGAGCGCCGCCTCACGCTCGCCCGCAAGGTGCTCGAGCGGGGCACGCCGTTCCGGGGTCGCAACGACGTGTGGTTCGACCCGGGCGACGCCACCTCGGCGGTGGCCGGCGGCAAGGTCGCCTTCCTGTTCCCCGGCGTCGAGCCGACGTTCGAGCCCCGGGTCGACGACGTGGCCGAGGCGCTCGGGCTCCCGTGGCCCGGCCTGGCCGAGGGCGTCCCGCCCCTCGAGCGCCAGGGCCGCGGCATCGTGCGGGTCGGCCTGCTGCTCGACGACGCCCTGGCCGCGCTCGGCATCCGACCCGACGCCGTGGCCGGCCACAGCCTGGGCGAGTGGGCCGGGCAGATCGCCTCGGGCCAGATCCCCCGCAGCTACCTCGACGAGTTCCTCGACGAGCTCCACCCCGGGGCCATCGAGGTGTCCGACGTGGTCTTCGTGGCGCTGGGTGCCGGCGCCGAGGTGGCTGCCGAGCTGGTCGACGGCCTTGCCGACGCCCACGTCTCCCACGACAACTGCCCGCACCAGTCGGTGATCTGCGCGCCGGCCGCGTCGATGGCCGTCGCCGTCGAGCGGGCGAAGGAGCGCAAGGTCCTCGCCCAGGAGCTGCCGTTCCGCTCCGGGTTCCACTCGCCCCTCTTCGCCCCGTTCGTGGCCGGCATGGCCGAGCACTTCGCCCACGTCCCGCTCACCGCGGCCGAGGTTCCGCTCTGGTCGGCGACCGCCGTGGCGCCCTACCCCGACGAGGCGGCCGACATCATCGCCCTCGCCGGTCGCCACCTCGTCGAGCCGGTGCGCTTCCGCGAGCTCGTGTTGGCCCTGCACGCTGACGGCGTCCGCACCTTCGTCCAGGCCGGCACCGGCAGCCTGCTCGGCTTCGTCGACGACACCCTGCGCGACCACGACGTCCTCACCGTGTCGGCCAACACCCCGAAGCTCACCGGCGTCGACCAGCTCCGCCGGGTCGCGGCGGCCCTGTGGTCGGTCGGCGTGGACGTGCAGTTCGACCCGCTCGGCCACCGGGTCGTCGGGCCCGCCGAGCCCTCCGCCACCACCGCGCCGAGCGCCCCGGTGAAGCTCCACCTCGGCTCGGCGCTGATCCGCGACCTCACCCCGCTCGCCCTGCCGGTCGCCGGGCCGGCGGCGATCGGCGACGAGGACCTCGACGCCATCGAGGCCGAGCTCGGTGCCCAGGCTCCCATCCTCGGCGAGTTCCGCGCCGCGGTGGCCGACGCCCAGGCCGCCGCCCTCGAGGTGCTGCGCGCCGCGCGCGACTCGAAGCGCCCGCTCGCCGCCACGGGGCCTGCGACCAGCACGGGATCGATCCCGCCCGTCGCCCCTGCCGCGACCACGGCCTCGGCGGCCGCCACCGCCCCGAGCACCCCGAGCACCCCGAGCCTGAAGGAGACGGTGCACCACCTGTCGGTCGCCGAGCAGCCGTGGTGGTTCGACCACGCCTTCTACGAGCAGCCTGCCGGGTGGGACGTGGTGGAGGACCTGTTCCCGCTCGTGCCGATGACCGCCATCATCGCCATGCTCCAAGATGCCGCCGAAGACCTCGTCCCCGGCACGGTGTCGACCCGGGTGGAGGCGATCCGGGCCTTCAAGTGGCTCGCCGTCCACCCGCCGACCGCGATCACGGTGCGCGCCACCCGCGACGGCGACGGCGCCGACCCCACCACCGGCGAGACGACCGTGAAGGCGTCGATCGACAAGCACGCCCGGGCCACCGTGGTGGTGGCGCCGTCCTACCCGCTGGCCCCGTCGCCCGTCGCCCGGCCCGTCACCGGCGAGATCGCCTGCCCGGCCCAGCCCGACACGCTCTACCAGGAGCGCCACCTCTTCCACGGCCCGGCGTACCAGGGCCTCACGACGTTCGACGAGTTCGGCGTCGACGGCGCCTCGGGCCTCCTCGAGACCAAGCCGTTCCCGGGCTCGCTGCTCGACAACGCCGGGCAGCTCTTCGGCTTCTGGCTGGCCCAGCGGGTCGACCGCGACCGCCTCGTGCTCCCCACGAGCATCGACCGGATCTCCTTCTACGGCCCCCATCCCGACGCCGGCACGCTCGTGCGCTGCGTCGTGAACTGCACCCACATCGACGACCAGTCCGTCCGGGCCGACCTCGAGCTGACCGTCGACGGCGTCGTGTGGTGCACGATCGAGGGCTGGGAGGACCGGCGGTTCCAGAGCGACGATCGCCTCTTCACCCTGCTGCGCCAGCCGGCCGACCACCTCCTCGCCGAGCCGCAGCCCGGCGGCTGGGTGCTGGTGCGCGAGGGCTGGCCCGACTCGGCGTCGCGCGACGTCGTGATGCGCCGGTTCCTCGGCGCGGCGGAGCGCCTCGACTACGAGGCGCGCAACCCGAACGTGCAGCGGGCGTGGCTGCTCGGGCGCATCGCCGCCAAGGACGCGACCCGGAAGGTCCTGTTCGACCACGGCCACGACCGGGTGTTCCCCGTCGAGGTGCGGGTGGCGAACGACGAGGAGGGTCGCCCGCTCGTCGAGGTGCCGGGCGGGCGCGACCTCCGGGTGTCCATCGCCCACACCGCAGGGATCGGCGTGGCGATCGTCGGCGAGGGCATCGACGTCGGCATCGATGTGGAGCACGTCGAGAGCCGCCCGGACTCCTTCGAGGTCGCCGCCCTCTCGAAGAAGGAGCGGGCGCGCTTCGAGGCCCTGCCCGACATCGACCGGGAGTCGGTGCGAGAGGTCGAGCTGACGCGCTGGTGGGCGGCCAAGGAGGCGGCGGCCAAGGCGGCCGGCACCGGCATGCAGGGGCGACCCAAGGATTGGAAGGTGGAGGAGGTGGACGGCGATCGTGTGCGCATCGGCGACCGCTGGATCGCCACCACCCGGATCGACGGCGGCCACGTGGTCGCCTGGACGGAGACGTGATGCCCGAGACCGTGACCGAACCCGACGTGCTCGCCGAGATCGAGCGGATCCTGCTGGAGGTGATCGGCGACGACCTGCTCCTCGACGGTCCGCTCACCATGGAGACGTCGTTCGACGAGGACCTCCAGCTCGAGTCGATCGAGTTCGTCGCCCTGTCGGAGAAGCTGCTCGAGACCTACGGCGAGCAGGTCGACTTCGTCGGTTGGCTGGCCGAGATGGAGCTCGACGACATCATCGCCCTGACCGTCGGCCAGCTCGTCGCGTTCGTGGCCGGCCAGGTGAACGCGCCCGCCGATGCCTGAGGTCGCTAGGCAGGTCGATCCCGGTACTTGTGCTGCGCGGCCTGCTTCGACACGCCGAGCACGGCGCCGATCTCTGACCACGATCGGTTCGCCGCGCGTGCGGCCCGCACCTCCTGGTCCAGCTCACGATCGATCTGCTCCCGCTGTTCGACCAGCGCAGCGATGTGGCGCAGCTCGTCCGAGTCGATGCGGCGCAGCTCACCCGGCTCGACCTGGTCGGCCCACGCTTCGAGCGCCTCGGCCCGAGCTCGTCGGTTCGTCATGGCTCCAACCCCCTCAGGAACTTCTCGCGTGCGGGCATGGCATGGATGATCGCCGTGCCCTGCCCGTCCACGACGACGCCCACCTCGAGAGGCGCCGCCGTGGTGGAGGGCCCGATGAACATCGTGACGGCGTCGTCGTCGGTCTCGTAGGCGCACCAGTGGTGGCGAAGTGCGTGCAACATGTCGTCTTGGTCGACCCCGTGCCGGAAGGCGCTCGGTTCGATGTCGACCACCGAGCGAACCATACCGAGCGGCGAGCGGAGCGTCAACGCATGTTGACGACTGATGAGGAGCATCGTGCCTGAGGTCGTCGCCAACGGGCTGAAGTTCCACGTCCAGCACCTGGGCGGCGGCGAAGGCCGGCCGCAGGTCGTGATGCTCCACGGGCTGGTGATCGACAACCTGTCGAGCTGGTACTACACGATCGCCAACCCGGTGGCGCAGGTGGCCGACGTGCACCTCGTCGACCTCCGCGGCCACGGCCGCAGCGAGATGCCGAAGACCGGCTACACCGTCGCCGACAACGTCGACGACCTCGAGGCCCTGCTCGACGAGTGGGGCGTCGACGGGCCGGTGCACCTGTTCGGCAACAGCTTCGGCGGCGTGGTGTCGCTCGCCTTCGCCCATCGCCACCCCGAGCGGGTCGCGTCGCTGTTCCTGATCGAGGCCCACTTCGCGGTGGAGGGGTGGGGCGAGCACATGGCCGGCTCGCTCGCCCTCGCCGCCTTCGGCCTCGATGAGGACGCGGTGCAGAGCTGGCTGGCCGAGAACGCCGACCGGAAGCTGTCGCGCCTGGCCAAGCGCA
>JAGQSL010000107.1 GCA_020439525.1 Acidimicrobiales bacterium
CGCTCGATGCCTCGCCGACGACCGACCCGACCTCACCACGCTCCAGCCGCTCGAGGCGCAGCGCCTCGACGAGCAGCCAGGCCACCAGCCCGACGGTCGCGGCGTGGACCGCCCAGCCGATCGGGCCGAGCAGCATCGTCCAGAGGGTGAGCACCGGGCCGTCGGCGGCGAGGCTCTGGAGCTGGGCGGCGACGGCGAAAGTTCCCTCGGGGGTGAGGTGCACGGCGATCACGGGCATGGCCATGGCGAGCACCGACCAGCGCAGCGCGATGCGGCGGGCGGCGGGCGCCACGTCCCAGATCTCGGCCATGCCGACGATGAGGAACGGCAGGCTGGGGATGACGTAGCGCGGCCCGGGCGCCTCGCCGCCCCAGGGGTTCACCCAGGCCGACTGGAGCACGAGGAACAGGCCGAAGACCACCAAGCCCACGATCCCGTGCCGGCGCGCCACGCCGCCCGAGCGGTGGGCCAACCGCCACAGGCCCCAGGCGGCGAGGGCCACGATCGGGCTGAAGAGCAGGAGGCCCCGGGTGCCGAGCAGCACCTCGAGGAAGCGCACCGGGTGGGGCAGGCCCACCACGAGCGGCTCGGCTTCGTGCACCGACTTCTCGGAGTACGACACGGTGAACGGGCTGCCGTAGGCCAGCCACTGGTACCCGAGCAGGAGGGCGACGAAGGGCGCACCGCCGGCGACGTAGGCGGCGAGCCGGCCCCAGGCCCGGTGGGCCACGAGCAGGGCGGCGACGACCACGACGACGATGGCGAGCGGGTACTCGGTGGCCACGGCGGCGCCGCCGAGGGCTCCTGCGCCGAGCGCGAGGGCGAGCGGTCGGCCGCCCTCGGCGTCGGCCCGCAGCGAGCGATCGGCCACCAGGAAGCACGACCAGCCGAGCAGGCCGGCCAGCACGTGGGCGTAGAGCTGGGTCCCGTAGGCGAGCAACAGGGTGCCGCCGCAGATGGCGAGGGTGCCGGCCACGGCACGCTCGGGGCCCACCACCCGACGCACCACCCGGACCCCGATGGCGCAGATGGCGAGGAGCGGCACCAGGGTCGACCACAGCGCCACCCACCAGAGCCCGAGGTTGCCCTGCACCCGCAGCACCGAGGCCGATTCGGCGCCCACCGCCTTGGCCGCGAGGTAGGCGGGGACGGCGAGGATCGGCTGCAGCGGCGCCTTGTCGCCGTAGACGTGGCCGTCGCGCTCCACCCGATCGATGCCGATGACGTGGTCGTAGTCGTCGAGCACGACCGTGCCCTCCTCGACCATGGCTGCGGTCTGGGCGACGCGCACCGCCGGCTGGGCGCTGAGCTCCTGCACGAACGGCACGAGGGCGACGGCAAGGAGCAGCACGGCGAGCCAGCCCGAGCCCAGGCGCGCGGCCCAGCGGGCGCGCACGCGGTCGAGGGAGGGGGCGCTCACCTGCCCCCATCGGCAGCCGGGGCGTCGGATCAAGGGGGTCGAGCCCACGCCGAAACCCTCTCGCGCCCGCCACCCCGGCCGATGGATGCCCATGGCCACGATCGTCCCGCCGCGCCCGCGCCCGACCGCGCGCACCGGCGAGGCGATCGATGCCGAGGCGGTCGACGGCCCCGCAGGCGAGCACCGGGACCGCGCCGGTGCCCTCCCCCGCTCGATCGCCACGCTCCTCCACGCCACCGCCGCCCTGGTCTGGGCCGGGGCCTTCACCTTCTACCTGCGCGTGTGGCTCGGACCACGGGAGAGCGACGGCTCGATCGGCCGTTCGGTCCGCGAGGTGGTGGGCGGCACGGCCGACGCCCCCTTCCAGTACCGGATCCTCGTGCCCCAGCTGCTCGACCGGCTCCACGACGCGCTCGGCTGGCCCTACGGCTACGGAGAGATGGTCGTCGACCTCGTGGCCCTCGCCGTCGCCGTCGCCGTGACCGCCGCCCTCCTCCGCCGCCTCGGCCTCGAGGTGTGGGTGCTCGCCGTCGCCCTCGTCGGCGCCCAGCTCACGATCGGGGCGATGTGGTGGGGCAAGACCGAGACCTACGCCGCCCTCGCCGCCGCGACCGTGGGGCTGTGGGCCGTCCTGAGCGACGACCGACGCCGCTGGCTCCCGCTGCTCGGCGCGGCCGCGGTCCTCGCCGGCACGCGGACCGACCTGCTGCTGGCGCTCGGCATCGCCGCCCTCGCTCGCTGGGCGCTGGCTGGCCGGGAGCGGCGCGACCTCGGCGCCGGCGCCGGCCTCGTGGCCGCCGGGCTGGCCGCCACCGTCGCCCTCAAGCTCGCCTACCCCGCCGCGGCCTACGACGAGGCCGCCGGAATGCTCCAGGTCCAGCACAACCTCCAGCCGCTCACCCTGCTGATCGTCCTGGCCTTCCTGCTCCCGACGCTCGGCCCCTACCTGCTCGTGCGCTCGCAGCCGACCCTCCGCGCCGCCATCGCCGAGCACCGCCGGTGGATGGTCCCGACGCTGGCGCTCGTGGCCGCCGAGGTGGGGTCGGTGCTGGTGGTCGGCCGGGCCGACGAGGTGCGGCTCTTCCTGCCGATCGCCCCCGCGCTCGGCATCGTGGGCGTGGTGGGGTGGCGAGCGCTGCTCGGCCCGCACCTGGCCCGGGAATGGGCGGCCAGCCACCGAGGTTGATGTGGTGCTCCGACCGGGGCACGTACACTCGAACCTGCCGGCCTGGCATCCGGCTCCATGACATCCCGTGCCGACATCCCCGTGGCGAGGCGACCAGGCTGTCCCCACCGGCACCAAGCGGGATCACCACCCACCGGAGGCCCCCGTGCTCAGGCTCCAGACCCCCCTCCCCGAGCGGTACCGCGACGCGACCCCCGAGGCGCTCGACGAGATGATCGGTGCCGCCAAGGCCGCCCTCGGCGACCGGCTGTTCATCCTCGGCCACCACTACCAGCGCGACGAGGTGATGCGCTGGGCCGACGCCCGAGGCGACTCCTACCGCCTGTCGGTGCTGGCCCAGGAGCGGCCCGACGCGGACTACATCGTGTTCTGCGGCGTGCACTTCATGGCCGAGTCGGCCGACGTGCTCACCGGCGACCACCAGGCCGTGGTGCTCCCCGACCTGAACGCCGGCTGCTCGATGGCCGACATGGCCGACCTCGACGAGGTGACCGAGGCGTGGGACGCCCTGTCGGAGGTGATCGACACCAGCCGCCTCGTGCCGATCACCTACATGAACTCGAGCGCCGCCCTGAAGGCGTTCGTGGGCGAGCACGGCGGCGCCGTGTGCACCAGCACGAACGCCCGGGAGATCCTCGAGTGGGCCTTCACCCAGGGCGACAAGGTGCTGTTCTTCCCCGACCAGCACCTGGGCCGCAACACCGGCATCGCGATGGGCTACGGCCACGACGACATGCGGGTCTGGAACCCCCGGCTGGAGCTGGGCGGGCTCGGCGAGGACGACGTGCGCGACGCCACCTTCCTGCTCTGGAAGGGCCACTGCTCGGTGCACCAGCGCTTCACGCCGAACCACGTGGCCGCGTTCCGCTCCGAGCACCCCGACGGCATCGTGATCGCCCACCCCGAGTGCGCCCACGAGGTCTGCTCGATCGCGGATGAGGTGGGCAGCACCGACTACATCATCAAGGCGGTGGCCGCGGCGCCCCCGGGGAGCACCATCGCCATCGGCACCGAGATCCACCTCGTCAACCGGCTGGCGGCCGAGACGCCCGACAAGACCGTCGTGAGCCTCGACCCGCTGGTGTGCCCGTGCTCGACGATGTTCCGCATCGACGCCCCGCACCTGGCGTGGATCCTGGAGAACCTGGTCGAGGGCCGCATCCTGAACCGGATCACGGTCGACGAGCGCACCACCGAGTGGGCGAAGGTCGCCCTGCAGCGCATGCTCGACATCACCCAGGGCAATCCGGTCCAGGCCGTTCGCGATCCCGCCACCGACACCCGCCCGCTACCCGTCTGAGCCCGGGCCGGCTGCCATGATGGCGGGCGTGGAGGGCCGAGGGCACCCGCCGCTCGTCGTCGTCGAGGCGGCCGTGCCGGCCGATGCGTCGCGCCCGTCCGTCCTCGCCGAGGTCGCCGGGCGCCCGGCCCTCGAATCGGCGCTCCTCCGGCTGGCGCCCCTCGGCGGCCGCGGGGGCGCGACCATCGTGGTCGCCACCACGGATCGACCGGTGGACGACGCCGTGGCCGACCTCGCCGAGCACGCCAAGGCCGCGGTGGTGCGGAGCGTCCACGGCGACCTGGTCGAGGGGCTCGCGGTGGCGATGGCCGTCCACGGAGCGGACACGGTGGTGCGCATCTCCCGGCTCAGCCCCTACATCGATCCGTTCGTCGTGCGCGCCGGGATCGACCTGCACCGCCGGGCCGACGCCGACTACACCTCGAACCTGCTGCCGCGGACCTACCCGAGGGGCCTCGACGTGGAGGTGCTCTCCGCCAAGGCGGTCCGGGCCCTCGAGCTCGAGGCCGCGGCGCACGATCGAGCCCATCCCACCGTGCAGCTGCGACGCGCCCCCCATCGCTTCCGGCTGGCGTCGTTCGCCTCGGGCCACGACCTCGCCCTCGAAGACTGGTCGCTCGACGAGGGCGGATCGCTCGAGCGGGTGCGCGAGATCGCCGGTCTCGTGCCCGACCCGTTGCAGGCCGGTTGGAGCCGCATCCTCTCCATCGCCGGACGAGCCGTGAAGCCGAAGCCGGGCACGGTCGCCCTGCGCCCGCTCGAACCGCCCGAGCCGGGGACGACCCCCTGGCGCTGCGGGTGGGATGCCGTCGTGGATGGCGAGGTGGTGGGCCAGGTCGCGCTGGAGCTGTCGCCCCGTGGGATCGATCGCGTGGTCGCCGTGCCCGACCCGTGGACCGAGCCCGCGCGCCAGGCCCTCGCTCGCGAGCTGCTCGACGTGGCCGGACGCCCGGGCCCGATCGAGGGCCGCCGCCTCTAGGCGCGCGACGCAGGCGGCGCGGCGGGGCCCTCCCGCCGACGCACGCGGCACGGCTCGGCGATCACCGACCGCCAGGCGGCCGGCGCCGACCGTGGTCGGGTCGCGGCGAGCGCCACCCAGCGGACCAGGGCGGCGCCCATCGCCAGGGACCAGGCGCCCGTCGACCACCACCGAGCGGCGAAGCCCAGCGTGCCCCGCCACCACTGCACCTCGCGAGCCCACCACGACGCCGACGTGCCGCCGCTGTCGTGGCGCGCCCACGGCACCGGGAGCGCCACCAGGCGGAACCCGGCCCGACGCAGCCGTCGGCAAAGGTCGAGGTCCTCGCCGTAGAGGAAGTACCGCTCGTCGAAGCCACCGACGGCCTCGAACGCGCGCCGGCGCACCAGCACCGCCGTGGCGGCGAGCACCTCGACGTCGACCGGATCGGTGGGGACCCGATCGACGTGATCGGCGAGGCCGGCCCGCCGGGCGAGCCGGCGGCCGACGCCGGTGCCGAGCAGGCGCCGCAGGTGCAGCGCCCGCCCCCACAGGTGCACCGGGCCCAGCTCGGCGCCCTGGGAACGCTCGGGCGCCCCGGTGCCGCGGTTCACGATCGTGCCCTGCACGGCGGCCACGCCATCGTCGGCGTCGAGCGCGGCGAGCCCGGCGGCCAACGCCCCGTCGATCATCTCGGCGTCGGGGTTGAGCAGCAGCACCCGGTCGCTGGCCGCCGCCTGCACCCCCTCGTTCTGGGCGGTCCCGAAGCCGGGGTTGTCCGGGCGCCGGCGCACCACCGCGCCGGCCGCCTCGGCCACGTCGGCGGCGCCGTCGGTCCCGTTGTCGACGACGACGACCTCGCCCACCGAGGGATCCTCGAGCACCCGGCGCACCAGCTCGCCGATCTCGTCGGCGCTCTGGTACGCGACGATGACCACCGACGCGAGGCCGGTCATCGGCTCACGAGGTGCTGGTAGCGGCGGTGGCGCCACAAGAAGCGCGACACCGCCCAGGCGTGCTGGAGCCCCCGACGCGTCAGGAGCTTGCGGTTGCGCCGGCGAGGGGGGTGCTCGCATCCGGCGGCGGCCACCTGCTGGACCCGCCAGCCGGCGAGGCGCAGGCGCATGCAGTAGTCGGCATCTTCGGGCCCGTAGAAGAACGACTCGTCGAGGCCGCCCACCTCGTCGAACGCCGTGCGCCGGAACAGCTGGCACGCACCGATGGCGAAGTCGACGTCCCAGGCGTCACCGGTCGGCTCGGGCCCGTCGTACTCGGCGGTGCGCCCGAGGACCCGCCCGACCTTGCGAGCGAGGGTGGGCGCCCGGCCGCCGCTGGCGGTCGGGGTCTGGCCGTCGAACACCGGAGCGACGAGTCCGATGCGAGGGTCGGCCTCGAGCGCGGCCACGAGCGCCGCGAGCGACCCGACGTGGAGGCGGGCATCGCTGTCGAGCAGGCAGACGTAGGGCGAAGCGCCGGCCCGAACGCCCTGGTTGCGACCGGGGGCCACCCCGCGGTTGGCGTCGTTGCGCACCAGCAGGTCGCCGTCCCGCAGCGCGGGCGACGCCGGCGGATCCGACCCGTTGTCGACGACGATGGTGCGGGCCTCCACGCCCTCGGAGCCGTGCACGGAGGCCACGGCGACGTCGAGCAGGGGGCCGTCGTTCCAGGTGAGGATGACGACGTCGATCGGCGGCATCGCCGTGGTCATCGGGCGCGCACGCGAGAGCCCAGGCGCGGGTTCGCCCGGTGGGCGAGCCACGACAGCGAGCGCGAGCCGAACAGCAGGGCGCGGTAGGCGCCCAGCCGGATCCGAGCGGTGCCACGCGCCTCGCCGTGGGTCTGCCAGTAGGTGTTGGTGTCGCCGCTGAAGCCCTCGGCCTCCTCGGCCGTGTAGTAGTAGAGCGCGATCGAGCGACGCTCGTGGCCCGCTGGCACCGGTACCGCGAACCCGTGCGGCGAGCGGTCGTCGGTCTGGAACACCACGCAGGTGCCGAAGGTGGGGGCCACGGTGGACGTGGGCTCCGCCGCACCCGGCACGTACAGCTCGAGCGCACCGCCTCGCTCGTCGGGGTTCCAGCCGTCGCTCAGGTAGAGGATCAGGTTGATCCGGCGGTAGAGCCCGAGCCGGGCGTAGATGTGGAAGTCGGTGTGGGGGGTCAGGATGCCGCCGGGGCCCGACGCGTGCAGTCCGCCGCCCTCGAGGTGGGGGTCGGGGATCAGCTGGCCGATCCCCGTGAGGGCCTCGAGCGCCTCCAGGGCGCGCGGCGAGTTCAGCTCGTGCACCAGGGACGCCAGCAGATCGGGCATGGCCTCGACGTCGCTGCAGATCCGCTTGCCGGGCTGGTAGTCGTCCTCGTAGTGCCGCCAGCAGGGGTGGTCGGGCGCTGGGAAGGCGGCGGCCACCGCAGCCGGCTCGAGGTCGATCAGGTCGTGCCAGACCACGTGGGGGAACGGGGCCGCCGATCGGAAGCCGTCGGCGGCGCTGGCCGCCTCGTCAGCGCTGGGCAGGCGGAGGTGCGTCACGATGCGGCCGACCCTATCCACGGCCGGTGCGCCGGAGGTGCATGCGATCGTGGCCGCCGGGATCGATCGCGGCGAGGGCCACGAGCGACGCCGTGCCAGCCGCGGCGAGCGCCACGCCCACCGGCTCGAGCCCGGCGCGCCACAGCACCAGCGCCCCCCAGGTGGCGCCGGCGGTGAGCACCGGCGTGGCCACGACCACGGCCCAGGGCACGCTGCGCGGAGCGAGCGCATGGGCCACCCACGCCACGGCGAGGAACCCGACCACCTCGGTGGTGGCGGTGGCCAGGGCCGCCCCCGACTCGTCGAGGACCACGACCAGGGCGACCGTGAGCACGACGTTGGCGACGGCGAACGCGATGGAGAGTCGCAGCAGCCTCGCCGCCCGTCCCCGGGCCAGGACCGACTGGGCGAAGGGCAGGTTGGCGACCGACACGGCCAGTGCGAGCGTCAAGATGCGCGCCAGGTCGCTCGAGCTCTCGAACCGAGGGCCCCCGAGCAGCAGGAGCAGTTGCGGGGCCAGCGCGAAGACGCCGACCGCCGCCAGCGCACCGACGACGCACGCGATCCGACCGAAGCGCCGCACCGCCAGGTCGCGGTCGGCGCCGGCCGCCTGGGCGATCACCGGGAAGCTCACCGCGCCGGCCGCGTTCGCGAGCGAGAGCACCGCCTCGTTGATGCGCGCCGCCACCGCGTACGCGGCGAGTCCGCTCCGTCGGCCCATGGCATCGAGGATCACCTGATCCGACCGGGCGTGGACCATGCTGCTGGCGTTGGTCATCCCGATGGGCAGAGCGCGCCGGGCCATCGCCCACGGCTCGCCGCGCGCCACCCCGCCCCGCCAGGGCACGCCACGCA
>JAGQSL010000475.1:0-891 GCA_020439525.1 Acidimicrobiales bacterium
AGTCGTCGTCCCAGTCGTCGTCGACGGGCGCCGTCGGCGCCTTCGACGCCCGGCGAGGGGCCGGCTCGTCGATCGGCTCGTCGATCGGCTCGTCGTCGAAGTCGCTCACGTCTGCTCCCAGGGCCCGCTCGCGGCACGGTCGGCCCGAGCGAACATCGGCCCGCGACCCTAGACGACGGGCCGCCGCCGCCGATCTCGCCGGACGCGGCGCAGGAGGGGCCGCTCGAGGCCGAACCAGCTCGCCGCCGCCACGACCGAGGTCACGAGGAGGGTGACGAGCGAGAGCGGCACGATGGACGGGCGGCCGACCCCGCGCCCGGCCTCCACCAGCCGCTCCATGACCGTCAGGTGCCACAGGTAGACGCCGTAGGAGGCCACGCCGAGCGCCCAGAGCGGCCGCGACCGCAGGGCACGGCGCACCAGGCCGGCGGCCTGGTCGCCGAAGGCGCCGGGCGCCACCACCAGCGCCGCGATCAGCCCGAAGAGGACCTCGCGCAGCAGCTCCTGGGCCACGGTCGGCTCCGCCAACCCGAACGGGTAGCCGAGGCTCACCGCCCCGGCGTAGCAGCAGGCGGCGGCGACCCACGCCGCGCCGGGGACGTCGCCCAGCGTGCGCAGCAGGCCGCCGGGTGGGCGGCCCCGCACCGAGGACGCGGCGTGGAGGACGGCGAGCCCCATGCCGAGCGCGAACAGGTCGGCGTTGGCCGGCAGGGTGGCGTAGCCGACCGCGTGCCCGCCGGCACGCAGGAGGCCCCGGGTGGCGATGCCGGTGGCGTACAGGCCGGCGAGGGCGAGCCCGTGCGCCCGGATCCGTCGCTCCACCGAGCCGCCCACCCGAGCGAGCAGGGCCGCCCACAGCGGCAGGAACAGGTAGAACGACACCTCGGTGCA
>JAGQSL010000475.1:917-1733 GCA_020439525.1 Acidimicrobiales bacterium
CACGGTGTCGCCCCAGTAGATCTGCAGCAGCCCGTAGAAGCGGACGTGGCCCCACCAGTCGCCGAGGTCGAGGTCGACCAGCCAGGTGCTCGCCGCCAGCGCGACCCAGTACGCCGGGTAGATCCGCACGACGCGCCGCACGAGGTACGGCCGCACCGCAGGGCCGGGATCGCCGGCGAGGTGCGCCGCCACGAACGGCCGGAACAGGAGGAACCCCGAGAGGACGAAGAAGGTGCTCACCCCGACGTTGAGGTGCTGCACCCACGGCCCGGCGGGATGGTCCGCGGCGCCGGGGCCCCACGTGACGCCGGTGAAGGTCCCGGCGTGGTACACGAGCACGGCCAGGGCAGCCAGGGCGCGCAGGCCCTCGAAGGTGGGGAACCGGAGGTCCTCGGCGGCGGCGATGCGACGGCATCGTAGGACCCGCCCCCGGCCTCGGCGGCCGGTGCAGCAGACTCGCAGCGATGGAACGGGGAGGCCTCGCCCAGCGCGAGCGACGGGCGCTGTGGGGCTCGTGCGCGGCGATCGCGCTCGCGCTGGTGGCCCTCGAGCCGGGCCGGATCCTCCCGGAGACCAAGCTCGACGTGCTGATCGACCCGGTCGGGATGCTCGCCCGGGCCCTCCACGCCTGGGACCCGTCCGCCGGGTTCGGCCGCCTGCAGAACCAGGCGGTGGGCTACCTGTTCCCGATGGGGGCGTTCAGCGCGGCGGGCCGCGGCGTCGGGCTCCCTCCGTGGCTGGTGCAACGGGCCTGGTTGGCGCTGGTGGTGTGCGCCTCGCTCTGGGGCGCCCACCGCGTGGCCCGGGCCATCGGGA
>JAGQSL010000108.1:0-10822 GCA_020439525.1 Acidimicrobiales bacterium
AGGTGATGAACGAGCAGCGCAAGGTCATCTACAAGCGCCGCGACCAGATCCTCCTCGACGCCGACCTGCGCGACGAGACGCTGGACTACCTCGCCGAGGCGGTCGAGGCCAGCGTGGCCACCTTCTGCGTGTCGGACGCGCAGGACGAGTGGGACCTCGAGGGCCTCCACCTCGAGATCTCCACGTTCTGGCCCACCGAGCTCACCCAGGAGCAGATGGGCGACGCGCCCAACACCGACGCCCTCCAGGAGCTGCTGCTCGACGAGGCCACCGCGTACTACGAGCGTCGGGAGGCCGAGCTCGGCGCCGACACCATGCGCCAGATCGAGCGCCAGGTGATGCTCAACATCATCGACCAGCACTGGCGCGAGCACCTCCTCGAGATGGACTACCTCGAGGAGGGCATCAACCTCCGGGCCATGGGCCAGCGCGACCCGCTGGTGGAGTGGCAGCGCGAGGGCTTCGAGATGTTCGGCGAGATGATGACGTCGATCGCCCAGGACTTCGTGAAGTACGTGATGCACGTGCAGGTGGTCGTGGAGGACCAGCAGCCCGCCAACGAGGTGTCGAACCTGGCCACGTCGGGTCCCGAGGATCCGGCCGGCAGCGGCGGCGGCATGGCCGCGGCGGCCCGGGCCCAGGCCGCCGCCGAGGGTGCGGGCGGCGAGGCCCCGGTGGTCGACGAGCCCGTGACGAACACCCCGGTGGTGAAGTCCGACTGGGACAAGACGCCGCGCAACGCGCCCTGCCCGTGCGGCAGCGGCAAGAAGTTCAAGCAGTGCCACGGCTCCTGAGCTGACGTCCGGGCCTTCGGCCACCGTCAGGTCCCGGTCAGCCGAGGGCAACAGAGGTCCAACAGCTGCGAAACCGCCCGGTCGCCGGCGATCCGTACGGTCGGCGCCATGAGCGATGCCAAGAGCCTCTACGCCTGGAAGTGGATCGACGGCTACCAGGCCAACCGTCCGATGATGCCCTCCGAGGCCCGCACCACGATCGAGGGCACCAAGCGCTACCTGCCGTGGGCTCGTGCCGACATGGCGCTGCCGCGGCCGCTGCTGCCGTGGGAGCACCGCACGGGCAACGACTGGCGGGGCATCAAGGCCTGCTGATCCGGCGCCCGGCGCGCAGCTCCACGACCTCGTCGGCGCGCTCGAGCACGGCGGGCCGGTGGCTCACGGCGATGACCGTGAGCTCGCCGGCGACCTCGAAGAGGCCCTCCCAGAGCTCGGCCTCGGTGTCGACGTCGAGGGCGCTCGACAGGTCGTCGACCACGAGCAGCTCCGGGCGGCGCACGAAGGCCCGTGCGGCGGCGGCTCGCTGGACCTGGCCACCCGAGAGGCGTACGCCCTTGGGCCCGACGCGGGTGTCGGTGCCATCGGCCAGGTCGGCGAGGTCCTCGTCGAGGCGCGCCCGGCGGAGCGCCTCGGCGAGGCCGGCCCCATCGACGCCGAGCAGCACGGTGTCGGCGAGCGACTCCGAGAACAGCCGGGGCACCTGCGGCACGTAGGCCGCGCGCGGCGGAACGAGGAAGGCGGCGGGGTCGTCGATCGGCGCACCGTTCCAGGCGATGGTGCCCTCGGCGCGGGGGACCAGGCCCAGCAGGGCGCGCACCAGGACCGACTTGCCCGAACCGACCGGTCCGGTGACGGCCACGAAGGCGCCACGAGGCACCGTCAGGTCGACGCCCGTGAGCGGCCGACCCTCGTCGAAGCGGACGTGCAGGTTGCGCACCTCGAGGCGTTCGAGGCGCAGGTCGCCCGTGCGCTCGGCCGGCGAGGGTGCCGGACGTGGCGCGAACGGTGGGGGACCGGAGCGCAGCCAGGTGGTGACGGGAGCGGAGGCTCGATCCGCGGCGACGTCGGGTCGGTCGGCGTGCTCGGGCAGCAGGCGCGCCAGGCGCGCGGCCGACACCTCGGCCTGGCGCTGCCACGCCGACCACCGCGCCGTGATGCGGGGGAGCCCGGCGACGACGGTGGCGTACGCGGTGAAGAGGCCGATGTCGCCGGCGGAGAGGTCGCCGCGGCGGACGGCCGGGGCGATGGCGATGAGCGCCAGGCCGAGGCCGGCGTTGGCCGTGATGCCGCCCAGCGTCTGGGCGAGCTGGGTGCCGACCTGGTCCCGTCGGGCGGCGTCGGCGCGGGCCTGGCCGAGCTCCTCGAATCGCTCGACCACGGCGGGTTCGGCGGCGGCCACCTTCACGGTGCCGATGGCCCCGAAGGCATCGCCGATGAACCCGGTGACGCCCGCCGTGGCCTCGCGCTCGATCCAGCGCCACCGTCGCAGGCGTTCGGCGAGCAGGTGGCCGATGACGAGCACGAGGAGGATCGGCGCCACGATCGCGATGGCTGCCGGCACCGAGATGAGGGCGAGCACCACGATGCCCGACGTGGTGGCGAGGAGGGCCGCGACGATGTCGAGCCACACGTCGAGCACCTGGGCGATGTCGCGAGCGTCGTCGCGGAAGCGGCTGACCGCCTCGCCCGGAGACCCGGGCAGGCGGTCGGTGACCGGGCCGGGGTCGTGCACGAGCGAGCGCAGGGCGTTCACCCGCGGGACGGTGTGCCAGAAGGCGAACGCCCCGTGCCACTGGACGATGGCCGGGAGCAGCACGACCCAGCGCCCGACCTCGAAGCCGGCGAGCACCGCGAACAGCAGGGCGAGCGGTGCGCCGTCGCCATCGGGGAGCTGGTCGAGGATGGCCCGCAGGGCGAGGCCGGCGGGGAGCGGCGCGGTGAAGAAGACCACCCAGAGCACGAGGGCGATGCCCCACGCCCACGGGTCGGCCTTGAGGACCCGCCAGGCGAAGCGGCGGCTCGAGGCGGTGACGGGGCCCGTCACGTCGCCAGGCTCCCGCTCGCGACGAGCAGCGCGTGGAAGCGGCTCGAAGGATCGGCGGCGAGAGCATCGCGCTCGCCGTGCTCGACCAGTCGGCCGTGGTCGAGCACCGCGATCTCATCGACCTGGTCGAGGGTCGAGAGCCGGTGGGCGATGACGATCGCGGTCCTTCCGGCGAGGAGCCGGTCGGTGGCGGCGACGATGCGCGCTTCGGTCTCGGGGTCGAGTCGGCTCGAAGCCTCGTCGAGGATGACGATCGCGGGGTCGGCCAGCAGCACTCGGGCGAGGGCGAGCAGCTGCGCTTCGCCGGCGGAGAGCTCCGTGCCCCCGGCGAGGCGGTGGTCGAGGCCGTGGGGCAGCGTGGCGAGCCACGGTCCCAGCCCGACCGACTCGAGGGCGTTGATCAGCGGGCCGTCGTCGACGGCGGTGGCGCCGAACACGGTGAGGTTGTCGCGCACGGTGGCCCGGAAGAGCTCGACGTCTTGGGTGACGATGCCGACGCGCTGGCGGAGATCGGCGAGGGCGAGGGCGCGCACGTCGAGGCCGCCCACGCGGACCGCACCCTCCTCGGTGTCCCACAGCCGGGCCACGAGGCGCCCGATCGTGGTCTTGCCGCTGCCGGTGCGCCCCACCAAGCCGAGGCGACGGCCCGGCGCCAGGGCGAGGCAGACGCCGTGGAGGATCGGGCCCGAGCCGGCGTACGCGAACGTGACGTCGTCGAGCTCGACGGCGAGGGGACCGCTCGGCGGGAGGCGGGTGGTGCCGTCCGCCAGCGCGCTGCGCTCGGCGAGGAGGCGCCCGGCCCGGCGGGCACCGGCCAACGCCTTCTGGGCCTCGGCGAGCTGCTCGGCGACGCGCCACAGCGGATCGCTGACCATCTGCGAGAACCGCAGGAGCACCAGCACCGACCCCACCGAGAGGGCACCGTTGCGGCACTGCCAGGCGCTGACGCCCAGCACGGCGATCGACCCGACGGCGAACACCCCGCCGCCCACCGAGAGCGCGCCGTCGCCCCGCACGGCGGCTCGGCGGGTGGTGCGCCACCACCCGGCCGAGTGGACGTGGAGCTGGTGCACCGCCCAGTCGCCGGCGCCGTTGGCGCGGAGGTCCTCCAGGCCGCCGAGGCGCTCCTCGAGGTCGCCGTAGAGGTGCGCTTGGACCTCGCGCTCCTCGTCGTAGAAGGGCACGGCGATCTGGCGCATGCGCACGAGCACGACCACGACGATCGCCACCGTCACCGCGATCACCAGGCTGGCCCGCCAGTCGATGGCCGCGGACACGACGAGCACGCCGACGACGAGGACGGCGTTTCCGGCGAGCTGGAGGACCGCGGCCGAGGAGAAGCGGGTGACGGCATCGATGTCGCCATCGATCCGCTCGATGAGCTGGCCGGCGCTGTGGTCCCCGTGCCAGTCGAGGTCGAGGGACAGCGCGTGGCGGCACAGGTCGAGGCGGATCCGGTTGCCGACCCGCCAGGCCAGGCGCACCGAGTACCAGGTGACCACGAGCTGCAGGGCGTCGCCGGTGAGGGTCGCGGCGAGGAACAGGGCGCCCAGCGCGGCGAGGTGCCCGGCGGTGGCCCCGCCGAGCGCGGCGTCGACGAACCGGCCGATCAGCAGCGGCCCGGCGAGGGGCAGCACCATGGCCACGACCAGGGTGGCCACGAGCGCGCCGAGGGCGCGCCGCTCGGGACGCAGGTAGGCGGCGAGGAGGCGCGCGTCGGGGGAGGGGTCGGAGGCCGCCACGGGCGGCCCACGCTACGGATCGCCCGGAGCGGCGGCGCAGCGGGTTTCCGAGGCGGTCAGTGCGACTGCAGCTGGGGCTCGGGCTCGGCGTCCGAGGGGTCGTGGTGCTCTCGATCGGCGGCGGGGAGCGAGCAGGTCGCCGTGCCTCCGGGCATCCGATGGCGGTTGCGGGCGACCCAGCGGTAGACGGGCCAGGCCACCAGCAGGGTGAGGCGGAGGCCGAGCAGCCGCCCGACGATCCGCCACAGCGCCGAGGTGCTCGACCGCAGCAGCACGGCGATGGCGACGGGGCCGTAGGTGCGGTGCAGCTCCTCGTCGACGTGGACGACCGACTCGTCGGCCTCCTGGAGGGTCACGCCGAGCGGCTCGAGCGCGGTGAACTGCCAGGGCACCACCTCGGTGCCCGGGGTGGGGGCGCGCCGCTCGAGGAACCCCGCGCTCGCCGAGCAGAACGCGCAGTCGCCGTCGTACAAGAAGACCGGGGGGCGCCGGGTCCGAACCACGTTCGACATTCTGCCCCGTCGGGCGCCGGAATCCACGGTCTTCGCGGTGCCGACCGCGATCGGGCAGGATCGGGGGACCATGCGAGACGTCACCGACGACATCAGCGCGCTGCGCAAGCGCCTCGAGGAGGCGGAGCAGTACCTCAAGGTCCCCGAGCTGCGCGCCCGCCGGCCCCAGCTCGAGACCGAGGCGTCGCGGCCCGACCTGTGGGACGACGCCGATCGAGCCCGCCAGGTCACCGGCGAGCTGGCCTCGGTGACCGACGACCTCGAGCGCTACGACGCCCTCGCCGAGCGCATCGACGACGTGGAGACCCTCGCCGAGCTGGCCCGCGAGGAGGGCGACGACTCGGTGGCCGCCGAGATCGAGGAGGCCCTCGGCGCGCTGGGTGGCGACTTCGGGGCGCTCGAGCTGCGCAGCCTCTTCACCGGCGAGCACGACGAGCGAGACGTGCTCGCCGAGATCCAGGCGGGCGAGGGTGGTGCCGACGCCCAGGACTGGGCCAACATGCTCCTGCGCATGTACCTGCGGTGGGCGGAGCGGCGCGGCTTCGACGTCGAGCTCGACGAGGTGTCGGCAGGGTCCGAGGCCGGCATCAGCTCCGCGGCGTTCCTGGTGAAGGGCCGCCACGCGTACGGCCTGCTGCGGTCCGAGCACGGCGTCCACCGGCTGGTGCGCATCAGCCCGTTCAACTCGCAGGGCAAGCGCCAGACCGCCTTCGCCGCCCTCAAGGTCACGCCGTTCCTCGAGGACGTCCCCGACATCGAGATCGACGACAAGGACCTGCGGATCGACACCTACCGCTCGTCGGGGGCGGGCGGCCAGCACGTGAACGTGACCGACTCGGCGGTGCGCANNGCGCATCACCCACCTGCCGACCGGCGTGGTGACCAGCTGCCAGAACGAGCGAAGCCAGCACCAGAACAAGGACCGGGCCATGCAGTTCCTGAAGGCCAAGCTCGCCGAGCTCGCCCGCCAGGAGCGCGAGGCCGAGCTCGACGCCATCCGTGGCACGCAGCACTCGGTGGGCTTCGGCAGCCAGATCCGCTCGTACGTGCTGCAGCCGTACCAGATGGTGAAGGACCTCCGCACCGAGCACGAGACCGGCAACGTCGACGCCGTCCTCGACGGCGCGCTCGACGACTTCATGGAGGCCTACCTCCGCTGGCAGCGGGCCGAGGCGCTTGCGCCGTAGGCCAGGATCCGTGGCCCTGGTCGCGCTGCTGGCGGCGATCGCGTCGTTCGGGTGCGGGAACGCCGAGCCGCAGATCAGCGGCCTGCCCTACTGGCCCGAGGCGTTCGTCGGCCAGGCGCACGCCGAGCAGATGTTCCGCGATCAGACGCACCTGGGCCAGCGCGACGACGACGAGCTGCTCTTCGCCGGTGCCGACCACCGGTCGGCGACCACCAACCAGGTCGGCTACGAGCGCGTGGGTCTCGCCGGCGAAGGCCCGGTGGTCTGGTTCATCGGGGGATCGACCACGTTCGGGATGGGCCAGCGCGACGACCACACGGTCCCCTCCGAGGTCGTTCGCCTGTCCTCCGCTGCAGGCCGGCCGATCGTGGCGCGGAACCTCGGGTATCCGACCTACGTGGCGTGGCAGGAGGCGATCCTCCTCGATCGGCTGCTGGCGAGCGAGGAGCCACCCGACCTGATCGTCGTGTACCACGGGAGCAACGACTACGCCGCGCTCTGCCGCGAGCTCGAGCTCGGGGACCCTCCAGGAGGCCACGACAACTTCCTCCTCGACCCGAAGCCGGAGCATCCCAAGGCGGGATGCACCGACGATCCCGCGGCGATCGGGCGCGTGCTCGACGGGATCGTGGCCGAGGGCATGGCCGAGATGCGGGCAGCCGCCGGCGAGGTCCCCGTCCTCGAGTTCTGGCAGCCCTACGCCGCGACGCGGCCGGCGAGCGCCGATCACCTCGCCCTCCTCGCCCGGCTCGGCCAGACCGCGGACAGTGCCGCAGCGCACCGTGGGCCGTACCTCGCGGCGATCGGGTCCGCATCGCGCCCGGTCATCGATCTCACCGACGTGTTCGACGAGGTCGACGGTCCGATCTACTTCGACTGGGTCCACACGAACGAGCGAGGCGCGCAGATCGTCGCCGACGCGATGTGGGACCGGGGGCTGCGTCAGGCGGTCGCGGCGCTGGGCTGAGCGGCCGGCGATCCTGCGCAGCACAGGACGCGTAGGCCACGCTCACCCCGGCTCGGGGTGCCGCGGAACCCGAGAAGCCCTGCGGTAGTGTCGACCGGCGTCGCGGCCGAGGTCGCCCGGCTCCACCTCTCCCTCAGGTCCTCCACCGCATGATCAAGCTCGAGAACGTCTCCAAGGTCTTCAAGGGCGACGTCGTCGCCCTGCGCGAGGCCGAGTGCGAGATCGGCAAGGGCGAGTTCGTGTTCCTCGTGGGGCCCTCGGGCTCGGGCAAGAGCACCATGATCCGCCTGCTGAACAAGCAGGAGGAGCCCAGCTCGGGCCGCATCTTCGTGGCGGGCAAGGACATCGGCGAGCTCAACAGCTGGAAGGTCCCGTACCTGCGGCGCAACATCGGCTGCGTCTTCCAGGACTACAAGCTGCTCACCAACAAGACCGTGTACGAGAACGTCGCCTTCGCCCTCGAGGTGATCGGCCGGCCCCGCCACGTGATCAAGACCCAGGTGCCTGCCATCTTGGAACTGGTCGGCCTCTCGAAGAAGCACAAGAACTACCCCGACGAGCTGTCGGGCGGCGAGCAGCAGCGCGTCTCGATCGCCCGGGCGTTCGTGAACCGGCCGCTGATCCTCCTGGCCGACGAGCCCACCGGCAACCTCGACCCGGCCACGTCGGTGGGCATCATGCGCCTCCTCGATCGGATCAACCGCACCGGCACCACCGTGGTGATGGCCACCCACGACCGCAGCATCGTCGACACCATGCGCCGACGCGTGATCGAGCTCGACCGCGGCTCGATCATCCGCGACCAGGCCCGCGGCGTGTACGAGTAGGGGCGACAGATGGCCGTCAACGCGAGCTACGTGGTCCGCGAGACCAGCGCGAACCTCACCCGCAACATCACGCTGACCGTGGCGTCGATCCTCACCGTGTTCGTCACGCTGGCGATCGTGGGCACCATCGTGCTGGTCCGCCAGGGCGCCCAGAACCTGACCGCCCGGTACCAGAAGGGCGTCGAGTTCATCGTCTACGTCGACCCCGACATCAGCGAGGACCAGCTGGCCCAGGTGCGCACCTCCCTCGAGGACAACCCCGGCATCCGCGAGATCTCCTACATCGACCGCGCCGAGACCTACGCGGACTTCAAGGAGCTGTTCAAGGGCCAGGACACGATGCTCGAGAACGTGACGGCGGAGGACCTGCCCACCAGCTTCCGGGTCAAGCCGGTCGACCCGAGCGTCAACACCGTGCAGGGCTTGGTGAACTACTACCGCAAGCAGCCCGGCGTCTTCCAGGTCACCGCCGCCACCGAGGTCATCCGCCAGCTGAAGGGCATGAGCGACTTCCTCAACCAGGGCCTCACCGTGTTCGGCGCCCTGCTGCTCGCCGCCTCGGCGCTGCTCATCTTGAACACCGTGCGGACCGCCATGTTCGCCCGCCGGCGCGAGATCGAGGTGATGAAGTTGGTGGGCGCCACCAACTGGTTCATCCGCGTCCCGTTCATGCTCGAGGGGCTCGTGCAGGGGCTGATCGGCGGGGCGCTCGCGGTGGGCTTCGTGTTCCTCGCCCAGCGATGGATCGACGACCTCATCGACCGCGGGCCCGCGCTCGACCTGCTCGAGCCCTTCAGCGTCGACAGCTCCGACGTGCTGGTGGCGTGCCTGGCGGTGAGCGGCATCGCCATCGTGCTCAGCGTGGTGAGCTCGGCGCTCGCCACCCGCCGCTTCCTCGACGTCTGATTCCCTATGGAGGATCGGGTGTCAAGCGCCCCGGAGCGATCAACTACCGGTGTCCGTTACATGAGCCGGCCCGGACGACCGGACCGGCGGGACCGGCCTAGGTGAGCGAGACCGGCAGCTCGTCGTAGCCGCGCAGCACGATCCGCTGGTTGTGCACGGGCTCGCCGCCGCGCTCGATGCCGGGGAAGCGGCGCACCAGGCGGCCGATGGCCTCCTGGCCCTCGAGGCGGGCGAGGGCGGCGCCCAAGCAGTGGTGCACGCCCGAGCCGAAGCTGACGTGCTCGCGGGCGTCGGGCCGGCGTAGGTCGAGCGCCCCGGCGGTGGGGCCGAACTTGCCCTCGTCGCGGTTGGCGGCCCCGAGGCAGGTCATGACCAGGTCGCCCGCGGCGAACGTGTGGCCGTGCATCTCGACGGGTTCGAGCATGATGCGCCGGGAGAACTGCACCGGGCTGTCCCAGCGCAGCAGCTCCTCGACCGCGTTGGTGTCGAGCGACGGGTCGGCGGCGAGGGCGGTCCGCTGGTCGGGGTGGTCGAGCAGGGCGTTGGTGCCGTTGCCGATGAGGTTCACGGTCGTCTCGTGGCCGGCGAGGAACAGCAGCATCACGTTCTCGCGAAGCTCCTGGTCGGAGAGCACGTCGCCCTCGTCCTCGGCCCGGATCATGGCCATCATCAGGTCGTCGTCGCCCCGGGTGCGCTTCCAGGCGATGGCCTCGCCGATGATGGTGCGCATCTCGTCGGCGGCGGCGACGATGGCCGGGCCGTTCTGCATGAGCAGGATCGGGTCGAGCGCCTGGGTGATGGTGTGGGAGAGCTCGCGTAGGTGCACCGAGTCGCGTCCGCCGGGCATGCCCAGCATCTCGTTGATGACGGCGAAGGGGAGCGGGAAGGCCAGCTCGGCGATGAGGTCGACGGGCTCGCCGTCGCGCTCGGCCAGCCCGTCGAGGATCTCGTCGACCAGTTCGCCGGCCCGGGCGCGGATGCGCTCGACGGCGCGAGGCGTGAACGCCTTGGAGACCAGCCGCCGGATGCGGGTGTGGTCGGGTGGATCGATGTTGAGGATGGCCAGGCTGCGCTCGGGGCTGGGACCGCCGGCCATGCGCACCTCGGCGAGACGCTCGGCCCGGGTGGGCGCGTCGGTGACGATGTTGCGCTCCTCCACCGAGGTCCCCGGGCGCCGGAGCAGGGCGTGCACGTCGTCCCAGCGGGTGATCAGCCAGGGGCCCAGGGGCGACTGGTGGATGGGGTGCGCGGCGCGGACCTCCGCGTACTGTGCGTAGGGGTCGTCGAAGAACCCGGGGGCGAACGGGTTCAGGCCCATCACCTCGGGCGGCGCATCGGTCATGGCGCCAGGCTACCCTCCCGAGACAAAAGTTGCAGTCGGAGTGCAAGAAGTGGTCGATCGAGCGATGCGAGGGGCGGCGGCGATCGTCGGGGTGGCCGATGCCGTGTCGCCCACCGGCGAGCTCGACGGCTCGGTCCGGGCGCTCGAGGTGCGGATGATCCGCGAGGCGCTCGACGACGCCGGCTTGGCGCTCGCCGACGTCGACGGCCTCTTCTGCTCCACGTCGCCGGGTTGGGCGCCCACCATGGAGCTGGCCGAGCACCTCGGCATCGCCCCGACGTGGACCGACACCACCATCACGGGCGGCTCGAGCTTCGAGATCCACGTCGAGCACGCCGCCGCGGCCATCGCCCTCGGCCTGTGCGAGGTGGCGGTCATCGTGTACGCGGCCACGCCCCGGTCGTCGTTCAAGCGGGGCGGCGCCGGCTTCGCCAGCCGCCAGGCCGGCCCGGGGCTCACCGCCACCGCCGAGTGGGAGCTGGCCTACGGGATGCGCATGCC
>JAGQSL010000108.1:10871-18610 GCA_020439525.1 Acidimicrobiales bacterium
CTCCGAGCAGCTCGCCCAGATCGCGGTCGACACCCGGCGCTGGGCGACGATGAACCCCCGGGCCCGCTTGCAGGACCCGATCACCGTCGACGACGTGCTCGCCTCGCCGATCCAGGCCTCGCCACTGCACAAGCTCGATTGCTGCTTGGTCACCGACGGCGCGGGCGCCGTGGTGCTCACCTCGACCGAGCGGGCTCGCACCCTGCGCCGGCCTCCGGCGCTCGTGCTGGGGACGGGCACCTGCCACACCCACTCGATGATCAGCGAGATGCCCGACCTGACGGTGACCGGCGCGGCGGTCAGCGGGCCCCTGGCGTTCGAGCGCGCCGGGCTCACGCCCGCCGACGTGGACGTGGCCCAGATCTACGACTCGTTCACCATCACCGTGCTGCTGCTGCTCGAAGACCTCGGCTTCTGCCCGAAGGGGGAGGGCGGCGGGTTCGTGGCCGACGGGGTCCTCGGGCCGGGCGGCGCGCTGCCCTCGAACACGACAGGCGGCGGGCTGGCCTACACCCACCCCGGCATGTTCGGGATCTTCCTGCTGGTGGAGGCGGTGCGCCAGCTGCGCGGCGAGTGCGGCCCACGGCAGGTCGACGGCGCCGAGGTGGCGCTCGCCCACGGATCGGGCGGGGTGCTCTCGGCGATGTCGACGGTGCTGCTCGGCACGGAGGCGACGGCGTGAGCGAACCGCGCCTCGTCCCCGCTCCCGAGGGGGCACCCGAGCGGGTGCAGCCCCCGGTCTCGGAGGCGGCGGCGCCGTTCTGGGACGCCACGCGAGAGCTTCGACTGGTGCTCCAGTGGTGCCGCGCGTGCGAGCGGGCCATCCACTTCCCGCGCGTCGCGTGCCCCACCTGCGGCGGCGACGACCTCGCCTTCCGGCCGGCCGCCGGCACCGGCACGGTCTACGCCTGCTCCACGATGCCGGCGCCCGGCAACCCGGGCATGGCCGGCCGGGCGCCCTACGTGGTGGCGCTGATCGACCTCCCCGAGGGGGTGCGGATGCTGTCGTCGATCGTGGGCGACGGGGCGCTCGACGTTGCGGTGGGCGATCCGGTCTCGATCGCGTGGGAGCCGTTGGCCGATGGGCGCCACCTCCCGGTGTTCGTGCGCGCCTGATCGCTCGTCGGTTGCCCGGCCGCTCGCCGGGTCTGGCACAATGGAACGTCCCCCTCGGCCGTCCCGCCCCCAGGAAACCGGAGTCCGATGTCCTTCAAGGTCAACGATCGCGTGGTCTACCCCCACCACGGCGCCGCCATCATCAAGAAGAAGGTGAAGCGCGAGCTCCAGGGCGAGACCAAGGAGTACTTCGTGCTCGAGATGGTGCACGGGGACCTCACGCTCTCGGTGCCGGTCGACAAGGCCGAGGAGGTGGGCATGCGCCCGCCGATCTCGAAGTCCGACGTGGACGACCTCTTCCGCCTCATCGCCAAGCGCGACGTGCGTGAGCCGGCCAACTGGTCCCGCCGGTTCAAGAACCACCAGGAGAAGATGAAGTCCGGCGACGTCTACCAGGTGGCCGAGGTGGTCCGGAACCTGGCGCTGCGCGAGAAGGGCAAGGGCCTCTCCACCGCCGAGAAGTCCATGCTCGAGCGGGCCCGGGGCATCCTCGTGAGCGAGCTGAGCTTCGCCCTCAACGTCACCGAGGACGACGCCCTGGTGAAGCTCGAGAAGGGCCTCGAGTAGCCCCTCGGCGGCGTTGACGGCGGCGGCGGGTCTCCGATGGCGGTGCGCGTCGTCTCCCCCGACGGTTCGGCCTGGGTGGTGCGGCGGCGCTGGCTGCCGGGCACCAGCACGGACTCGATCACGACGCGCTTCGGGCGCCGCTTCCGGCGGGTGGCCGAGCGCAGCGGCGACGGGCTCGATGTCGATCCCGGCTGCGGCGCGGTGCTGGGCGAGGGGATCGCGGCGGCGATCGCGCTGATCGCGATCGTCCTCCTGCTGGTCTTCGTGGTGATCCCGCTCCTCGTGGCCCTCGCCGAGGTCGCGATCCTCCTGCTGCTCGCCGGGGCGATCCTCATCGCGCGCGTCGTGCTGCGTCGGCCCTGGATCGTCGAGGCGGTGGAGGCCGACGGCGACGCGCACCGCTGGGACGTGGTGGGCTGGCGCGCCAGCGGCGCGGCGTGCACCACCGTGGCCCAGCACCTCGAGGCGGGCCTGGCGCCCGCCGCCATCGTGCTGGTCTGAGCTAGTCGACCACGCCGGCCTGGCGCTCCTGGCGGCGCGTCAGGCGACCGAGCTCCTCGGCGGCGGCCATGGCGTGGGCCACGTGCTCGGCGAGGGCGGCTCGGTTGCGGGCGATCAGCTCCTCGAGCTCCTCGCGGCGGGTGGCCAGCTCGGGATCGGCATCGGCGAGCGCGGCGGTCTCGTCGTCGGAGCGGTGGTGGAGCCGGACGTTGTGGAGCGCGGCGCCGGCCTTCGCCCAGTAGTTCTTGAACATGCCCATGTCGAACTGGCCGTCACGGACCCGGGCGGCCGTCTTGACCCGAAGCGGGGGCTCCTTGATGTCCTTGGCCAGGCCCACGAACCCGAGGACGCGGATCACGTAGTAGCTCGGGTCCCACTCCCACCAGTAGAAGCCCTGGCGGCAGGACGCCTGGTAGTAGTGGTGGTTGTTGTGCCAACCCTCGCCCATGGTGAGCACGGCGAGCAGGGCGGAGTTCCGGCTGGTGTCGGTGGTGGCGTAGCGGCGGCGGCCCATCACGTGGGCGAGCGAGTTGATGAAGAACGTGCTGTGCCAGAGCAGCACGGTGGAGCCGAGGAACCCGAAGACCAGGCCGCTCCAGCCACCGATGAGGTAGGCGGCCACGCCGGCGGTCCACGGCGGGATCCAGTCGTGCTTGGTGAGGAAGCGCAGCTCGGGGAACTTGGCGAAGTCGCGGATGCCGTCCTCGTCCCACGCGTTGTTCTTGTCGCAGAGGATCCAGCCGACGTGGCTCCACCAGAAGCCCTTCTGGGGCGAGTGCAGATCGAGCTCGGTATCGGAGTAGCGGTGGTGGTTGCGGTGGTGGCTGGCCCACCACAGCGCGCCCTTCTGGGCAGCCATGCCGCCGCCGAAGGCCATGACGAACTGCATGCCCCGGCCCAGCTTGTAGCTGCGGTGCGAGAAGTACCGGTGGTAGCCGGCGGTGATGAAGAACATCCGGCCCCAGAACAGCACCAGGAAGATGGCGATCGCGGTGGGGGTCACGCCGGTGACGAAGCTCAGCAGGACCAGCGCGTGGAGCAGCAGGAACGGGAACGACGTCTTCCAGTTCACGCGCTCCTCGGGGGCACGCTCGATGCCGTGGAGGTTCATCCGACTCCTCGTTCTCGGAGGTCTGACCGGGGCGACCGCCCGGCTGGCCGTCACCCTACCTACCGGTAGGTAGGGAGGCGAGATCCTCGCCTGTTGCATCCGTCACGCCATGTCGCGTCATGGATCGGCTCCCAGCGCGTCGTCACCATCGGATCGGCTCGGACCTCCGAACGGCGTCCGATCTCGTCGAGTCGGGGTGGCTCGTTGCGATCGTCGCCGCGATCCGCGGTGCGGGCCCGGCGATCGCCGGGCCCGCATCCCCGCCTGCGGGGCTTCGGGTCCTTCGGCGGTGCCCCGTCGGGACCTCCCGCTGCGAAGATGGAGACGTCCCCGATCACGGAGCGAGCCTCGCCATGACCACCTTCCAGGCCCCCGCCAGCCCTCCCGAGGCGCCCGAGGGCGGTGCCACGGCCGCACCGCCCGCGCCGGCCGGTCGTCGTGGGCTCTCGGGCCTCCAGATCGCCGTGCTGGTGGCCGCCATGGCGTTCCTCGGGGCGGCCGTGGGCTTCGTCGTGGGGCAGCGCTCGGAGTCCGACCCGCTCAGCGCCACCGACGTGGGCTACCTGCAGGACATGGGCTACCACCACGAGCAGGCGGTGCAGATGTCGCTGCTGCTGCTCGACAAGGAGGGGATCGACCGCACCCTGCGCTCGTTCGCGCAGGAGATCATCATCGACCAGCGCTACGAGCAGGGCGTGTTCGTGGCCACGCTCGATCGGTTCGGCCACGACACCAGCGCTGGCGACACGGTCATGGGGTGGATGGGCGAGGCGCAACCGATCGAGGACATGGTCGGGATCGCCACCGATGCCCAGATCGAGGAGCTGCGCGCCGCGGAGGGGACCGAGGCCGAGGCGCTCTGGATCGCCCTCATGTCCGAGCACCACCTGGCCGGGCTCCACATGGCCGACTGGGAGGCCCGCCACGGCCACGACCGCACGGTGGTGAACCTGGCGAAGGCCACGGTGAAGAACCAGCGCTCGGAGGTCCTCGACATCGATCGGTACCGCCGCAGCCACGACATCCCCATCCCCGACGGCTTCGGCGACCCCACCCAGGACCAGCGCCTGAACCCCCTCAGCTTCACCGATCCGGGCGACTGAGCACCCGCCGGGCTCAGCGCTCGGCGATGGTGAGGCGGTGGAGCACCCGGCGGTGGCCCTCGTAGCCGCCGGTGGCGGCGTGCAGGACGCTGCGGTTGTCCCACAGGACCACGGTGTCGGGCGCCCAGCGCAGTCGCAGGACGTGCTCGGGCGCGGTGGCGTGGGAGAGCAGCTCGACGAGCAGGGCGAGCGACTCGTCGTCGTCCATCCCCTCGATGCCGATGGTGTAGGCGAGGCTGCAGAACAGCGCCGGTCGGCCGGTCTCGGGGTGCCGCCGCACGAGCGGGTGGCGCTGGGTGGCCAGCGCGTCGTCGGAGGGCAGGATCGCCATGGCGCGCCCCGCGTCGCGATCGTCGTAGAGGCCGTCGCGGGCGTAGCCGCGGCGGGCCGAGTGGATCCCGACCAGGTCATCGATGCGCGCCTTCAGGTCAGCGGGCAGCGCGTCGTAGCCGGCGTGCTGGTCGGCGAAGAGGGTGTCGCCGCCGACCGGCGGGATCTCGACGCCGTGGAGCATCGTCCCCGCCGGCGGTGGGTCGAGGAAGCTCCAATCCGAGTGCCAGACGTCGGCGAACAGCGGTGTGGCCTCGTCGGCCTCGCGCACCAGCTCCACCACCGGGGCGTGCTCGGCCATGGCGCCGAGGAAGGGGTCGTCGCCGATCGGGCCGAACGCCCTCGCCGCCCGCACCAGCTCGGCCGGCCCGAGGTGCTGGCCGGGGAAGGCCAGCACGTGGTGCTCGAGCCACGCGGCGCGGAGGGCGGCGGCGAGCGGTTCGTCGAGCTCCCGCAGGTCGACGTCGAGGACCGCCGCCCCGAAGGGCCCGTCGAGCCGCTCGATCCGCAGGGCGTCCATCGGCCCGAACCCTACGACAGCCAGGAGCCGTGGAAGCCGTGGGGCACCCGCACTGGGAGGTGGACCGTGGCCACGGGACCCGCCTCCACATCGTCGGCGTCGAGGACGATGACCTCGCTGCGATCGGTGGTGGCGTCGTGGAGGTGGGCGAGCAGCCAGCCCGGGCCGCCGGGCCGATCGTCGGCCGGTGCGAACACCGCCTCGCCGGCCACCCGGCCCGCCCCGAGGTGGAGCGTGCGGGAGGTGAGGGCCTCGAGGTCGTGGACGGTGATCGACCCGCCGGCCCCCTCGGCTGACGCGCCGGGCATCGTGGTGGTCCAGGCGCGGCGAGCGCGGAGGCCCACCTGGCGGTCGTCGAGCCGCGGGAACTCGCACGGGCGGTCGTCGAGCTGGCGCTCGGTGACCGTGCCCCGCTCGAGGTCGATGGTCCACCGCCAGAGGCAGGCGGTGGCCGGCGCCGCCGGGTCGGTCCACAGCTCGGGGTACCGGGCGACGTCGATCGTGATGGTGGTGCCGTCGTCGTGGGCGTTGACCGGGTGGAAGACGTAGCACGGGTCGATCTCGAACCAGCGCACCTCCCCGTGAGGGTCGTCGCGCCGCAGCACGCCGAGGCGAGCGCCGTAGGAGGGGTCGAACCGGTAGGGCATCGCTCCGGCGGTGGCCAACGCCAGGTCGAACACCATCGGCAGGTCCATGAAGACCACGAAGCGCTCGGTGAGGTTGACGTCGTGCACCATCGTCGAGCCGGGGACCTCGACGTCGCGAGAGGTGACGAGCTGCCCGGCCGCGTCGATGACGTGGTAGGTGAGGTAGGGGGCGGTCCACCCGTAGGCGAAGGCGTGGAGCTCGCCGGTGAGCGGGCAGAGCTTCGGGTGGGCGGTGAAGCCGGTCTGCAGGCGGCCGCCGAAGTCGATCGGGCCCACCGTGTCGAGCTCGTCGGTGAGCTCGTACGGGAGGCACGTCTCCTCGAGGGCCAGGAGGCGGCCGGCGTGGCGGATCACGTGGGTGTTGGCGGCGCCGGCGGTGAGGTCGCGTCGGCCCTCGGCGTCGAAGGTGGTGGCGCCGCGGGTGAGGGTGGCGGTCTGCACGAAGCGGTTGCGGTAGGCGAGGGCGCGCCCGTCGGCGAGGTCGAGCCGGTGGACCATGCCGTCGCCGCTGAACCAGTGGGCGGATCGGCCGCTCGCCGGGTTGGGACCGTTGCGCAGGAAGCTGCCCTCGAGGCCCTCGGGCAGGCGGCCCGAGACCGGCAGGTCGGTGGCCACGACCTCGTCGGTGACGGGGGCGTAGTTCCCGGTGAGGTGCCGGGGGAGCGACGTGGTGGGGGTGGTGGTCATGGTGCCTCCTCAGGCGGGCTGCAGCATCCGCTGGCGGAGCTGGTTGCGGTAGGCGGTCGTGTAGGCCGCGGGGACGACGAAGCCGAGGACCTGGATGGCGATCCACAGCGCGCTGGCCGATGGGGCGAGGGCCAGCACCGCCGCGCAGCCAGCGGCGGCGACGAGCATGCTGAGCGCCCAGGCCGTGGTGATGGCGACGTTGGCCCGGTGGAACTCGGGCAGGCCCCAGACGGCCTCGGGGGTGCTGCGTCGGGCGATCTCGGCGGTGAAGGGCTCGCCGGCGAGCAGCGTCCAGGCGGCGGTCGCGCCGAGCACCCCGAGCGAGAGCGCCGGCGTGTAGCGGTGCAGCGGGGTGTCGGGCTGGGCGACGGCCAGGACGGTGAGGGCGAGGAACGCCCAGCGGGTGGCCACGGTGAGGGCATCGGCCCCGCCGTGCTCGCGCTGCTGGCGGCGGACCTCCCCGGCGGCGACGACGAGCGCGAGGGCCGCCCCGAGCCGCCAGTCGACGAGCGCCGAGGCGATCGCGTAGGCGATCCACGGGCGGAGGGTGCGGGCGACATCCATATCTCACTCCTGACCTGTCTGAGTTGACAGGTAGGACGGTAACCATCCTCGACTGACCTGTCAAGAGTGGAATATGATCAGGGCATGAGCTTGCGCCACGCCCTGCTGGGCCTCCTCGCCGATCGCCCGGGCTCGGGCTGGGACCTGCTGAAGGGGTTCGAGTCGTCGCTCGCCTTCGTGTGGCCGGCCACCCAGAGCCAGCTCTACACCGAGCTGGGCAAGATGGCCGACGAGGGGTTGATCGAGGTCACCGGCACCGGCGCGCGCAACCGGAAGGACTACGCGATCACCGCCGAGGGCCGTGCCGAGCTCCGGCGCTGGCTCACCGACGTGGAGCCTGAGCGCACCCGTCGCAACGAGGCGCTGCTGCGGGTGTTCTTCCTGGGCAACGTGTCGCGGTCCGAGGCGCGCGCCTACTTCGAGCGGGAGGCGGAGGTCTACCGGGCGTTCGCCGACCTGCTCGAGGGCGTGGCGACGGGCACGGCGTGGGACGACAGCGAGTTCGACCGCTTCGCCCGCATCGCCCTCGAGAACGGCCGGCGGGTGATGGCGGCCAACGAGGGCTGGGCCCGTTGGGCCGAGGCGGAGCTCGA
>JAGQSL010000109.1 GCA_020439525.1 Acidimicrobiales bacterium
AGGCGGCCAGGGTGCCGGCGGTGCCGACGTTGAGGCTGGCGACGCGGCCGCGCATCGGGATCGACACCAGCTCGTCGCAGCGCTCGCGCACCAGGCGGCTGAGGCCCGGTCCCTCGGCGCCCAGCACGAGCGCCACAGGTGCGTCGCCCATCTCCAGCTCCCACAGGCCCTTGTCGGCTCGCTCGTCGAGGCCGACGACCCAGATGCCGGCGTCGCGCATGGTCGAGATGGCGGTCGGGAGGCCGCCGACCGTGGTCATCGGCAGGTGCTCGATGGCGCCCGCCGCCGCCTTGGTCACCGCCGGGGTCACGTGCACGGCGCGGTGCTGGGGCAGCACCACGCCGGTCACCCCGGCGCACTCGGCCGAGCGCAGCAGGGCACCGAGGTTGCCGGGGTCGGTGATGCCGTCGGAGCAGAGGAGGAACGGCGCCGGCCGACCCTTGCGGCGGGCGATGAGGTCGTCGAGGCTCGCCTCGGGCAGGGGCTTGGCGAAGGCGAGCACGCCCTGGGGCGCGTCGGTGCGGGCGGCGGCATCGAGCTTGTTGCGGCCGACCTCCTTGATGACGACGCGCGCCTCGGCAGCCAGCTCGCGGATGTCGTCGACGATGGGCGAGCGGTCGAGGTCGGCGGCCAGCCAGATCTCCCGGCAGTCGCGCCGGTTCGCCAGGAGCAGCTCGCGCACGGCTTGGCGACCCTCGACCTGCTCTCCGCCCAGGCCCGTCGTGGCCTTGCGCTGCGGGGCGCGCGCCTGCGGTCCCATCGCCAGCGGGTCGCGACCGCGAGACGAGGGCCGCTTGCCCTTCGGCGGCGGCCCGCTGCGACCGCCCGAGCGCGGGGCACCACCGCGCCCACCGCCGCCCTTGGGTGCACCGCGGCCTCGACCGCCACCACCCCCGCCGCTGCGACCACCCGACGGCGGCGTCACGGCTTCGTCACCACGGCCACGGCCCAGCAGGCCACGCCCTCGCCCCGGCCGAGGGCGCCCAGGCCCTCGGGGCGACGGCCCTTGACGCTCACGGGAGCGCCGACGGCGTCGGCGAGTCGTTGCTGCATCAGGTCCCTCGCCGGAGCGATCTTCGGATGGTCGGTCACCACCGACGCGTCGACGTTGCCCGGCTCCCACCCCTCGGCGCGGACCATGCGGGCCACCTCGGCGAGCAGGGCGATGCTGTCGGCGCCGGCCCAGCGCTCGTCGGTGTCGGGGAAGTGCTGGCCGATGTCGCCGAGCCCGGCGGCACCCAGCAGGGCGTCGGCGCAGGCGTGGGCGATGACGTCGGCGTCGCTGTGGCCGCGCAGGGCCCGCTCGCTCTCGAAGGCGACCCCGCCGAGGACGAGCGCGCGGGCGGCGTCGTCGACGAAGGGGTGCACATCGAAGCCCTGGCCGACCCGCACCTGCATCAGCGGGCGCCCACGACGGCCTCGGCGACCAGCAGGTCGTCGGGCTCGGTGATCTTCAGGTTCCAGCGCTCACCGTGCACGTGGCGCAGCCTGCCACCCGCAGCCACCACGAGCGAAGCGTCGTCGGTGGCATCGGGCCGCCCGGCGTGCACCCGGCGCAGGACCTCGGCCCGGAACCCCTGGGGCGTCTGCACGGCGCGCAGCGCTTCGCGGTCGACCGGCTCGCCGTGCACGTCGGTCACGGTGTCGACCACCGGCACCACCGGGACGGCGGCGTCGGCGCCGGCCAGCACCGCGTCGACCACCGAGCGGAAGAGCCCGTGGCCGGCGAGCGGGCGGGCCCCGTCGTGGACGAGCACGACGGCGGCGACGTCGGGCACCGCGGCCAGCCCGTTGCGCACCGATTCGGAGCGGCTCGCCCCGCCGGCGACCACGGCGTCGACCGCAGGCTCGTCGGCATCGGCGTCCTCGGGCGGCACCACGAGGATCACGCCGTCGGCCACCGAGCGGGCGGCGTCGATCGACCAGTCGACCACCCGTCGCCCGGCCAGCGCGGCGTACTGCTTGGCACCCCCGAAGCGACGGCCGGTGCCGGCGGCGACGACGATCGCCCACACGGGCGACGGATCGGTTGCGGCGTCCTCGGGCACGGGCGCCGAGGCTACGGCACGGCCGCGTGGCGTGGCGCAGGTCACGACTCGGTACGATGCCGCGGTGGTTGACATCGACCTGCTCCAAGACGTCCAACTCCTCGACGAGCTCGACGACGACGAGATGGCGCGGGTCGCGGCCTCCGCCGAGACCCATCGCTACCTGCGAGGCGACGTGGTCTTCGCCGAGGGCGACGAGCCCGATTCGCTGTGCGTCGTCGCCTCGGGCCGCATCGCCATCGCCAAGCGGTCGATCGACGGTCGCGAGTCGATGGTGGCGCTGATGGAGCGCGGCGACGTGTTCGGCGAGATGGGCCTCTTCGACGGCTTGGGCCGCTCCGCCGAGGCCCGGGCGCTCGAGCCCTCCGAGCTGGTGGTGCTCCCGTACGCCCCGCTGAAGGCCGTCTACGAGTCGCGGCCCACCCTGCTGTGGGGGGTGGTGCGGCTGCTGGCCGGGCGCCTGCGCAACACCGACGCGGCGTTGGCCGACTCGGTGTTCCTCGACGTGACCGGCCGCACCGCGAAGCGCCTCCTCGAGCTGGCCGGCGAGCACGACGAGTTCGCCCTGCCGATCACCCAGGAGGAGCTGGCCGGGATGGTCGGCGCCTCGCGCGAGCGGGTGAACAAGGCGATCGCCAGCTTCGTGCGCCTGCGCTGGATCGAGCAGCAGGACCGCCGCTACCGCATCACCAACCGCGAAGAGCTCGAGCGCCGGGCCCGCTGAGCGGGGCGGGGGCGCGGCCGACCACCGTGACGGACGATCCGGGCTGGGGCCGACCCCGCGACATCGCCCTCGGGGCGGTGGCCCCGCAGCTGGCGCTGCGCCGGGCGAGCGGGCCCGGCGAGCAGGCGCCCGTCGTGGCCCTGCGCATCCTGTCGGTGAGCTTCGCCGCGGGGCTGCTGCTCATCGCCGTCGTGACCCTGTTCGTGACCTCCGGCGGGAGCGGCGAGGGGGCGATCCCGACCGCGCCGGCGTCCGTCGGCGCCGGCCTGCTGGCCGTGGCCGGGGTGGCCGTCGGGCGAACGTGGCGGGCCACGCTCACGTGCGGCCCCGCCGACGAGGTGGTGTCGGCCTTCCGGGTGCGCTTCCTGCTGCGCCTCGCCCTCTGCGAGGGGCCGGCCATGGTCGGCTTCGTGCTGGCGATCCTCACGGGCAGCCCGCTGCCCTACCTCGCCGCTCTGCCGATCGCGCTCGTCGGCATCGCCCTCGACGCGCCCACCGCCACCCGGCTGCGCGCCGAGGACGAGCGGCTGGCCCTCGCGGGGTGCGGCACCTCGTTGCACGACGCGCTGGTCGGCGCCTCGGGCCCCGCCGAGCCGGTCTGACCCCGCCGGTTCAGTAGCGGTCGAGGATGGCCGTCTCGGCGAGGCGGCTGAGGCCGTCCTTGATGGCCTGGGCCCGCATCTCGCCGACCCCCTCGACGTCTTCGAGGTCGTCGATCGTGGCGCGCATGATGCGCTGGAGGTTGCCGAAGCGCCCGACGATGTTCTGGATGATCTGGTCGGGCAGCCGCGGGATGCGCGACAGCATGCGGTAGCCGCGCGGGGCCACGGCGGCGTCGAGCGCGGTGGTCGGCAGGCGCAGGGCGTGGGCCACCTCGGCCGGGTCGATGAGGTCGTCGGTGGTGAGGGCGGCGAGGCCGTCGAGCACCATGTCGAGCGGGGTGGTCTTGTCGTCGCCGCGGTAGTCGCGGACGATGTCGCGCCGCTCCTGGGCCACCCCGCCGATGAGCTCCACCAGCTGCAGCCGCACGAGGCGGCCCTCGTCGCCGAGCTCGACGATGTAACCCTCGAGCTCGTCGGCGATGCGATCCATGCCCTCGAGCACCTGCACCACGTTGATGACGTCGCGGATGGTGACGAGGTCCTCGATCTCGAGGGTGGACAGGGCGGCGGCGTCGACGTCGAGGCGGGTGCGGTAGCGCTCCAGCGTGGACACGGCCTGGTTGGCCCGGTTGAACAGCCGCGGCGTGGGCTCCACCTCGTGGCGGTGGTCGCCCACGAACACGGTGATCGTGTTCATGCGGTGGGAGATGGTGATGACCGCCACGTTGAGCGACCGGGCGACCCGTTCGGCCGTGCGGTGACGGGTGCCGGTCTCGGAGGTGTGCACGCTGCTGTCGGGCACGAGGTGGACGTTGGCCCGGGCGATCCGGCTGCCGTCGGCGGCCAGGATCAGCGCGCCGTCCATCTTGGCCAGCTCCGAGAGCCGCTGGGGGCTGAAGGCGGCGTCGAGCAGGAAGCCGCCCGAGCAGATGTTGAGCACGGCCGGCCCATCGCCGATGACCACGAGGCCGCCCATGCCGGCCTGGAGGATGCGGTCGACGCCGTCGCGCAGCGGCTTGCCGGGCGCGATCTGGCCGAGCAGGGTGCGCAGCTCGGCGGGATAGCGGGCGGGCATGGGGGGAGGCTACCGGACGACCTGGGCCGGACCCCGTGGCGGATCGCGCCTCAGGCCGGGCGCAGGCGCGGCGGCCGAGCGGACCCGCCGCCCTGGTCGGGCAGCATCCCGAGGCGATCGACGGCGTCGATCAGGGTGCCGACGCGGATGGGGTGGATGCCCGCCGGCGGCTCGGGGGCCGAGAAGGGCACGACCGCCCGGTGGAACCCGAGGCGGGCCGCCTCGGCCAGGCGTCGCTCGGTGTGGGCCACCTGGCGCAGCTCACCGCCGAGGCCCACCTCGCCGATGGCCACCAGGTCGTGGGGCAGCGGTTGCGACACGATCGAGGAGACCGCAGCGAGCCCGAGGCCGAGGTCGACCCCGGGCTCGGCGATCTTCACCCCGCCGACGGCGAGGGCGTAGACGTCGAGGTCGTGCATCGGCAGGCCGACGCGCTGCTGGAGCACGGCGATCAGCAGCGCCAGGCGACCGTTGTCGATCCCCTGGGCGGAGCGCCGGGGCGAGGGCAGGAACGACTTGGCGGTGAGGACCTGGAGCTCGACGAGCAGCGGGCGGTTGCCCTCCAACGTGGGCACGACGCACGAGCCGGCGATGCCCTTGCGCCGATCGCCGAGGAACAGGTGCGACGGGTCGGGCACGCCGGCGAGGCCGCGCTCGGTCATCTCGAAGAGGCCGAGCTCCTGGGTGGACCCGAAGCGGTGCTTGACCACGCGCAGCAGGCGCAGGGCGTGGTGTCGGTCGCCCTCGAACGACAGCACCGTGTCGACCAGGTGCTCGAGCACCCGCGGGCCGGCGAGGGCCCCCTCCTTGGTCACGTGGCCGACGAGCACCATCGCGCACCCCCGCCGCTTGGCCTCGCCGGCCAGGCGGTGGCTGCACTCGCGCACCTGCGCCACCGACCCGGGGGTGGACGCGAGGTCGGGATGGAGCAGGGTCTGGATCGAATCGACGATCACCAGGTCGGCCCCGACGGCGTCGATGGCACCCACCACCTGGGGCAGCGCGATCTCCGACGCCAGGTACAGCAGGGGGTGCAGGGCGCCGAGCCGCTCGGCGCGCAGCCGGATCTGCTGGGCCGACTCCTCGCCGGAGAGGTAGAGCACCTTGCGGCCGGTGGCGGCGACCTCGGCGGCCGCCTGCAGCAGCAGGGTGGACTTGCCGATGCCCGGCTCACCGCCGAGCAAGGTCACCGACCCGGGCACCAGGCCGCCGCCGAGCACCCGG
>JAGQSL010000110.1 GCA_020439525.1 Acidimicrobiales bacterium
AGCCGGAGGTCGTCGTTCATGGCGCTCCACGAGGTGCGGGCCCGGGCCATGGTGGCCTTCAGGTCGTCGCTGGTGGCCGCCTGCAGCACGCCGAGCTGGGCCTGCGAGACGTTGAGCTCGGCTTCGAGGTGCACGAGGGCCCGATCGATCGTGACCGCGTACGACGCCCACGCCTCGTGCTGAGCGGCGTCGAAGGTGCCGAGCGCGGCGCGCACCCGGGCCATCGCCGTGCGCAGGTCGGCTTCGGCGTGCGCCAGCTCCTCGGGGTCCGGGCAGTCGGTGCAGCGGGCGATGTCCTCGAGCCCTCGGTCCTGCGGTGATCCCTGGTCCGTCATGGCGACCTCCCCTCGATCGTTCGAACGTCTCCATGGTCCGCCCGAGGCGCCACGCCGAACAGGGCCGATGGTCCGCGGCCGCCGGCCCGCGAGCGGCGAGCGCCCGATCGGGGTACAAACCACCCATGGACCTCGCCGACCGCCCCCTCGCCCCCTCGCCCTACGAGCTGCTGCCGCCGGTGCCGTCGTTCACGGTCACGAGCGACGACCTCGTCGACGGCGACCGCCTCGCCCAGGAGCACGTCAACTCGGGGGGCAACCTCAGCCCCCAGCTGTCGTGGTCGGGGTTCCCGCCCGAGACCCGCTCGTTCGCGGTCACCTGCTTCGACCCCGACGCGCCCACCGGTGCGGGCTTCTGGCACTGGTTCGTGATCAACGTCGGCGCCGACGTGACGTCGATCGCCCGGGGGGAGCTGCCCGAGGGGGCGCGCTGCGCGCGCAACGACTTCGGCAACGACCGCTACGACGGCGCCGCGCCGCCGGAGGGCGACCGCGACCACCGCTACATCTTCGCCGTGCACGCGCTCGACACCGACGACACGGGCGTGCCCGCCGGCGCCAGCCCGAACTACGCGAGCTTCGCCCAGGTGGGCCACACCATCGCTCGAGCCACCATCACCGGCACCTGGTCGCAGTGACGGTCGCAGGGCCGGGCCGGTGACCGTCCGCGCCCTGCGGTCGGTGGTGCCCGGCCCCGGCCTGCCACCCGACCTCGTGCTGGGCGCGGCGAACAACAACCTCGACGCCGCCCGCCACGACGGCCGGCTGTGGTTGGCCGTGCGCACCGCGCCCACCCACTACGCGTCGGCGGCGGCCCGCCTGCTCGTGCTCGTCAGCGACGACGAGGGGGCGCGCTGGGTGCTCGACCACGAGGTGGCGATGGGCCGCGACGTGCGCGAGCCACGGCTCGTGCCGTGGCGAGGCCGCCTGCTGCTCGTCTGGTTCACCGGCGGCACCTCCGCGACCCGCCTCGAGCCCGACCGCATCCACGTCGCCGTCCGGGCGACGGGCTGGTCCGAGCCGGCCGCGGTGTCGCCGCCCGATTGCATCCCGTGGCGGATCCGTCCGGTGGGCGGGCGGCTGCTGATGACGCTCTACCGCGGGGCGGGCTCGCTCTTCACCGCCCACCCGGTGCCGCTGACCGTCGAGCTGTGGGCGTCCGACGACGGCCTCGCGTGGGCACCCGCCGACCTCGAGCGGCCGGTGGTGCACGAGGGCGGGGCCGAGGCCGACCACCTCGAGCTGCCCGACGGCCGGCTGCTCGCGGTGGTGCGCAAGGAGGGGCCGGAGGGCGGGTGGGGCAGCGACCTGGTGGTGGCGCCGGCCGACGATCCCGGGGACTGGCGACGTCGGGCCAGCGACCCGCGCAAGTTCGACTCGCCGTGCCTGTTCCTCCACGGCGACGAGCCCCACCTGATCGCTCGCCGCCAGGTGGCCTTCGGCGGCCGCTACGACCTCGGCCTGCGGGGGCTGCCGCCCTCCTGGCGCACCAAGGTCGACCAGCTCGCGTACGTGCTCACGCCGAAGCGCACCGCGAGGTACCGCATCGATCCCGATGCGCTGACGGCCACCTGGCTGCACGACCTGCCCTCCGCGGGCGACACCGCCTTCGCCGCCGTCGTGCCCGCTGCCGACGGCGAGGGCCACCTGGTCTTCAACTACTCGTCACGGCTCGATCGGGGCTGGTGGCCCTGGGTGGTGGGCCAGCTGCGGCCCACCCACGTCTACAGCGCCGAGCTCGACGGCGCGTCGCCGTCGGGCGGGGGGAGCTGAGCGGGGGTGACGGTGCCCGCGGCCCAGCGCACGGTGCCGCGGTCGCGCGCCTTGGCGTTCATCAGCGCCTGGTCGGCCCCGCCCAGGGTGTGCTCGGTGAGGACGTCGGCGGCGTAGGCCACCCCGATCGTCACGCCCACCTGCACGATCTCGCCGTCGACCTCGGTGGGCTCGGCCACGGCCGTGCGGATGCGTTGGGCCAGGGCGGCGGCCTGCTCGGGGTCGATGCCCGGCGCCAGCACCACGAACTCGTCGCCGCCGGTGCGCGCCACCAGATCGGAGCTGCGGACCGCGGCCTCGAGGCGCCGGGCGATGCGGCGGAGCAGCTCGTCGCCGGCCTCGTGGCCGTAGCGGTCGTTCACCGGCTTGAAGTGGTCGAGGTCGCAGAACAGCAGGGCGCCGTGGGGCGCCTCGTCGAGGCGCTCGAACAGGGCGCGGCGGTTGGCGAGGCCGGTGAGCGGGTCGCGCCGGGCGGCACCTTGCAGCCGGGCCACCTGGTCGGTGAAGCGGAGGATCAGCTGCACGTAGGTGGTGGCGATCGACATGCCGTAGCCGTGGCCGTCGACGCGGGGCCCCGCGGCGCGCGACCAGACCGTGATCAGGGCCGGCTCGTGGCCGGTGGGGTCCTCGACGGGCACGATCCACAGTCCGCCTCGCCCGTGCGCGGCGGCGAGGCGCCGGCGCTCGGGGTCGAGCAGCGTCTGCTCGTGGTCGAGCACCGGCTCCGACGAGCGCCGGGCGATCGCCCACGGGTCGTCGGCATGGCCCTCGGCCCCGGTGAGGGCGAGCGGCAGGCCCGTCGACACGGCCCGGCGGGTGCCGTCGAGGTCGGTCCACGAGATGGCGACGCGGGCGTCGTTGGCCCGCCACGAGAAGGCGTCGAGCACCGGGGCCAGGGCCTCGCTGCGGGTGGCCCCCTGGAGGAGCCGGCTGAGCACCTCGTCGGTGGCGTGCTCGTGGTCGACCGGGGTGCAGTACACGGCCAGGAGCTCGGCCCCGGACTCGTCGCGCACCTGGGCGGCGGTCACGTCGAACTCGATCCAGCGCCCGTCGGCGTGCTGGAAGCGGAAGCGCGTCGTGCCCGCCGGGGCGCCGTGGGCGCCGAAGCCGCCGAGGTGGATCACGGCGCGCTCGAGGTCGTCGGGGTGGACGAGCGCGGCCACGGCCCGCCCCACCAGGTCGTGCGGCGCCCGATCGAGGTGGCGCTGGGCGGCGGCGCTCACGAAGGCCAGCGTCCCGTCGCCGCGCACCACCGCGACCAGCTGGTAGGCGTCGTCGACGATCGAGGCCAGCAGGTCGGCGGAGGCGCCTGGGGGAAGGTGGGTCGTTCGCATCGTGCTCGTTCCGCCGCGGTGAGTGGTCGTCGGGTGAACGTACCGGAACGGACAGGTGCGGCGAATGGGCCGCGCGGCCCCTCTGGCCGGAGAAGGGCCGTACGACCTACCCGCCGGTCGGCTCATCGGCGGCCACGGTCAGCCGCCACCCGAAGCGGCCGTCGACGAGCCACCAGTGGGTGCCCTCCACCAGGCCGGCGGCACCGAGGGCGCGGCGCAGGGCGGCGAGCGATCGGTGGTTGCGGTGCGAGACCACGAACGATCGGCGGCGGTCGCCGACCCGACCGGTGCGGAGGAACGCGGCGATCGCTCGTGCGCCCGTCCCGCCGCGAGCCCAGGGCGCGAGGAAGTACTCGAGGTGGCCCGAGAGCGGGTTGCGCCCGATGTAGCCGGCGCGGCGGCCGTCGACCTCGATCACGCAGCGGGGGCCCGGGCGGATCGGCAGCCCCCGAGCGGGGGCGATCCACGCCTGCAGGGGGAGCTCCGCCCAGTGGTACTGCGTGCCGGCCAGCTCCGGCGACCACCCGGCGCGGGTGAGCCACGGCCAGTCGCCCGCTCGCACCGGTCGCACCTCCACCCGTCGAGTCGGTCGTCCGGGCTCGCCCATCGCCCGGCGACGGTACCGCTCGCCCTGCCGCCGCGGCGTGCGACGATCGGGGCATGACCGACGTCGCCGACCCGTACGCCGCCTTCGACCAGCTGAGCTTCGACCGGCCGGCGCCACGGGTGCTGCGGATCACCCTCGACGGCCCGGGCCTCAACGCCGTGGGCCACGAAGCCCACCGCCAGCTCGCCGACGTGTGGCTGGCCATCGACCGCGACCCCGAGGTGCACGTGGCGATGATCCGCGGCGCCGGGAAGGGCTTCTCCGCGGGTGGGAGCTTCGAGCTGCTCGACGACCTCACCCGCGACCACGCCACCCGGGTGCGCACCATGCGCGAAGCCCGCGACCTGGTCCTCAACGTCCTCAACTGCTCGAAGCCGGTGGTCTCGGCCATCCACGGCCCGGCGGTGGGCGCCGGCCTGGTGGCGGGGATCCTCGCCGACGTGTCGATCGTGGGGCGCAGCGCCAAGATCATCGACGGCCACACCCGCCTCGGCGTGGCCGCCGGCGACCACGCGGCGCTGGCGTGGCCGCTGCTGTGCGGGATGGCGAAGGCCAAGTACTACCTGCTCACCTGCGATCCGCTGAGCGGCGAGGAGGCCGAGCGCATCGGCCTGGTGTCGCTGTGCGTGGACGACGACCAGCTGCAGGATCGGGCGCTCGAGGTGGCGGTGCAGCTGGCCGAGGGCGCCCCGTCGGCCATCCGCTGGACCAAGCAGGCGCTCAACAACTGGTACCGGTCGCAGACGGCGATCCTCGACGGGTCGCTCGCCTACGAGTTCGTGGGCTTCGCCGGCCCCGACGCGCGCGAGGGCCTGGCGTCGCACACCGAGAAGCGCCCGCCCTCCTTCGACGGCCCCACCGCCGAGTAGCCCCCGGTGGGCGCGGCGGTCAGGGGCGAGGGCGGACGCGCCGACCCTGGACCGAGGCGATGACCATGCGCAGCACGTGGCCCCGGTCGGCGTCGGCCCACGGGTGGGGGAGGGCGGCGAGGCGCTCGAGCGCCGGGCCCTCGTAGGGGGTGACCTCCTCGAGGCGCCCGCGCGCCACCACGCTCCAGCCCTCGTGGCGCGCCGAGTCGTGGCCGTCGATCTCGAAGCAGGCCGCGGTGCGCCGCGCGGCAGCGAGCTTCGATCCCTCGCCGCTGCGGAAGATGATCGCCTCGCCGTCGAGCGCGTAGTTCACGGGCAGGATCAGCGGGCTGGCGCCCTCGAGGATGCCGATGCGACCGAAGTCGTCGGCGGCCAGGAGGGCCAGGCACTCCCGCCGCTCGATGATCTCGATGCCGGTCCGGTTGTCGACGAACATGGCGTCCACCTCCGTGTTCGACGGTACGGGCGAGGGCGCCGGAGGACGAGGGGCGAAGGTCCCGCGACGGCCCTACCCTGAGCGGCGGTGACGGAGGGGTCGCGGGCGAGGGGCGCGGACGTCGGGTGCGGTGGCGCGGCCCGGCTGCTCGGCACCGTCGAGATCGAGGGCCCCGGCGGGGCGATCGCCGTCGCTCGCCGGCCCCAGGTGCAGCTCGTGCTCGCCCACCTGCTGCTCGAGCGGCGGCCGATCGAGCGCGGGGAGCTGGCCGAGCTGCTCTGGGGCGACGGCCCCCTCTCGCCGCACTGGCAGGGTGCCGTGCGTGGCGTGCTGTCGAAGCTGCGCGACCGGTTCGCCGAGGCGGACGTGGCGGCCGAGCTGGTGGCATCCGCCGACGGGACGGTGCGGCTCGACCTGCCCGAAGGCTTCACGGTCGATGTGCTCGAGGGCGAGCGGGCGGTCGAGGCCGCCGAGGCCGCGCTCGACGCGGCGCGCGCCGGCGATGCGGCGGCACTCGCCACACCGTGGGTGGAGCGCTTCCAGCGTCCGCTGCTCGCGGCGGGCGACGGCGACTGGGTGCGCGACGCCCAGGACCACGTGGCCTCCCTCGCCCGGCGCGCCCTGCTGGCGACCGTGCGGGCCCGGCTGGCCGAGGGCCATGGCGACGTGGCCGCCGAGTGGGCGGGGCGTTGGGTGGCCCGCCATCCGCTCGACGAGGGGGTGCACCACCTGCTCATCCGCGCCCTGGTGGTCGACGGGCGCCGGGCCGATGCGGTGGCCGCTCACGACCGGCTGGCCGCGGTCCTCGCCCGGGAGCTGGGTGTGGGCCCGTCGGCGGCCACCTCGGCGCTGATCGACGAGGCGCCGAGCCCGACGCGGGCGCGTCCCGCGCGAGCGGCGGGGGCGCGGGCCACTCGCCCCCGCCCGGGCACGCCCTTCCTCGGTCGGGCCGAGGAGCTCGCGGCCCTGCGGCGCGCCTGGCGGGCGACCGTCGAGGCCGAGGCGGTGGGCGTCGCGCTGGTCGACGGGGCGAGCGGCATCGGCAAGACCCGCCTCGCCGAGGAGCTGGCCGTCGAGCTGGGCGATGCCGGCGCCACGGTGTGCTGGGGGCGCTGCCAGCCGGGCCAGGCGGTGCCGTTCGAGCCGGTGGCGTCGGCGGTGCACGCCGAGCTCGACCCCGATCGCCTGGCGGCTCTGGGCGAGGACCCGGTGCTGGTGGACGAGCTGGCCGCCATCGTCGACGGACGCGCCTCGCTCGACGACCCCGGCCTGGCCCGTGCGCACCGGTTCCGCACGATCGTGCGCTCGGTGCGCGCCATCGCGGCGTCGCCCACCGTGCTCGTGGTCGACGACCTCCAATGGGCGTCGATCGACGTGCTGGCCGTGCTGGAGCGGGTGGTCGAGGAGGTGCGGTCGCCGCTGCTGCTCGTGCTCACCGGGCGCAACCTCCCCCCGGTCGCCCACGACCACCTGGCTCGGATGCAGCGGGCGGCGGCGGTCACGACCGTCCACCTGTCGGGCTTGGCCGTGGACGACCTCCTCCCGCTGGCTTCCGACGGCGACGACGCTCGGGCCCTCGCCGCCGCGCTGCACCGGCGCACCGCGGGCCATCCCTTCTTCGTCACCGAGCTCGCCGGGCTCGGCGGGGGGACCCCGGCCGGCGCCGCGATCGAGCTGGCCGGAGTGCCCGACGCGGTCCGCGAGTGGATCGGCCATCGGATCGACGCCCTGCCGAAGCGCCAGCGCGCCCGGCTCGACCTGGCGGCCGTGATCGGCGAGGAGCTGACGGTCCGCGAGGTGGCGGCGAGCGCGGGCGCCGATCCCGACGAGGTGCTCGGCGAGCTCGAGGCGCTCGTGGAGCACGGGCTCTTGGAGGAGGCCGACCGCCCCGACGCCTTCGCCTTCCCGCACCTCATCACCCAGGAGGCGGTGTACGCCCGCATCGGACCGTCGCGCCGGGCCCGGCTGCACCTCGCCGTGGCCGAGGCGCTGGCGCACGCCGGCGAGGCGCCCGGCCGGCGCGCCGCCGTGGCCCGCCACCTGTCGTTGGCGGGCGACGAGCACCGGGTGCCGGCGGCCCTGGCCCTCGCGGCCGCCGGGCGAGAGGCGCTCGAGCAGGGGGCGTGGGAGCTGGCCGAGCTGCGGTTCCGCCAGGCGCTCGAGCGAGCCGGCGACCACGGCGCCGCCCGGGCCGAGGCGCTCACGGGCCTGGGCGCCGCCCTGCACCACCAGGGTCGGGGCGAGGAGGCCGAGGCGCTGCTGCTCGAGGCGGTCGCGCTCGCCCGCGCCCAGCGGCTCCCGGTGGCGCGCGCCGAGGCCGCGCTGGTGCTGGTGGGCCGGGCGGGGCGGGGCGCGTCTCGCTCGCTGGGCGACGACGAGCAGGCCGAGCTGCTGCGCGAGGCGCTCGGGGCGATCGAGGCGAGCCTGGTCGACGAGGCGGCCGCCGATCCCGAGGCGGGCGCCGCCGGCGCCGATGGCGACGCGCACGCCCGGCGGGTCCGCCTCGAGACGCTCGCCTGCCGGCTCGAGGGCGAGCTGGCCCTGGCCATCTTGCTCACCGGCGATCCGCTGGAGCGGGCGCGGCTGACGAGCAGCGCGATCGCCCGCGCCCAGCGGATCGAGCCGCCCGACACCCACCTGACGGCGCGCGCCCTGCTGTCGGCGCGCATCGCCAAGCTCGGACCGCACCAGCTCGGCGACCGGCTCGCCGACGTCGACCAGGTGCTGGCGCTCGACCCCGACGGTCGGCGGATCGAGACGACCCTCGCCGCGCTCACCTATCGCCACGAGGACCTGCTCCGCCTCGGTCGGCGCGACGCGGCTCGGGCGGCGCTCGCCCGAGCGTCGACGCTCGTGGCCGAGCATCCGCACCCCTACTGGCGGTGGGCCATCGCCGCCTGGCGGGCGCTCGACGCGATCATCGACGGCGAGCTCGACGTCGCCGAGGAGCGCACCGCCGAGGCGCTCGGGCTGCAGGGGGAGGAGGTGGGCGGCGCCCTCGCCTGCTACGGGGTGAACCTGGTGGACCTGCGGCTGTACCAGGGTCGGGCGGGCGAGGTGGTCGACCTGCTGGCGGGCGCGGCCGACGCCAACCCCCACATCCCCACCTATCGGGCGGTGCTGGCGCTCGGTGCGGCGGAGGCGGGGGACCTCGGCCGAGCGGAGGCGGCCTACCGGTCGTTCGCCGCCGACGGGTTCGCCCTGCCCGACGATCCCAACCGCCTCCTCGGGCTGGTGGTGCTGGCCGACGTGGCGGCGACGCTGGGCGATGCCGAGGCGGCGCCCGTCCTCGTGGCCCGACTGGCGCCCTACGCGGGTCAGCAGGCCCTGCTCAACTGCTACGGCGGCGGTGGCGCGTTCTGGGGCCCGGTCGACCACCAGCTCGCCCGGCTCGCCGCCCTCACGGGGCGTCGCGACGAGGCGGCCCAGCGGTACGCGTCGGCCGAGGCGGCGGCCACCGCCATGGCGTCGCCGCTGGCGTTGGCGCGCATCGTGGCCGACCCGCTGCGGGCCGTGGCGGGCTGAGCGAAGGACCGCGCCGGAGCGGTCTGCCAGCGTTACCGTCCGTCTGGCGGCCCTTCCTCCCCGCCTCCCCTCCCACGTGCACGCACCGTCACCCCCGCGCCGGAACCGACCTCGCATCGACGGCCTCGACGGCCTGCGCGCCCTCGCGGTCGTGGCCGTGCTGCTGTACCACGCCGAGGTGCCGTGGGCGAAGGGCGGCTTCGTGGGCGTGGACGTGTTCTTCGTGCTGTCGGGCTACCTCGTCACCAGCATCGTGGTGGCCGGGTTCCGGCGCACCGGCCAGCTCGGGTTGCGGCGCTTCTGGTCGGCCCGGTTCCGGCGCCTGGCCCCGGCCCAGCTCGCCCTGCTCGTGGCCGTCGTGGTGGTGGCCGCCCTCTTCTACTCCGAGCTGCTGCACGACCTGCGCGGCCAGGTGGTCGCCGCGCTCACCGGCACCACCAACTGGTACCTGATCGCCACCGACGCGTCGTACTTCGACCAGCTCGGCCGGCCGCCGCTGCTGCGCCACCTGTGGTCGCTCGCGGTGGAGCTGCAGTTCTACCTGGTGTTCCCCCCGCTGCTCGTCTGGCTGCTGCGGCGCTTCGGCGAGCGGCTCGACCGGATCCTCCTCGTGCTCGGCGCCATGGTGCTGGCCTCGACGATCTACCTCGCCGTGCTGTTCGACCCGTCGACCGACCCCAACCGCCCCTACTTCGACACGTTCGCCCGGCTCGCCGCCCCCCTCCTCGGGGCGATGCTGGCGCTGGTCTGGCAGCCGGCTTCGCTCCAGCGCGGCCCGGCCCGGCGAGCCGGTCCGCTCACCTCGGCCGTCGGCGCCGGCTCGGTGGTCGCCCTGCTGTGGATCATGCACGCGGCGGGTGATCGGTCGCCGGTGATGTACCGGGGCGGGTTCCTCGTCACCGCGCTGGTCTCGACGGTTGCGGTGGCCGCCATCGTCCACCCCACCGGCTGGATCGGGAGCAGGCGGGCGTTCGGCCACCCCCTCCTCGTCGCCATCGGCCTCCGCTCCTACGGGCTCTACCTGTGGCACTGGCCGATCTACATGCTGCTGCGGCCGCGCATCGACGTCGGGTGGTCGTGGGGCGTGGTGTTCGTGGTCCGCATCGTGCTCACCGTGGTGGCCACCGAGCTCTGCTACCGGTTCATCGAGCGGCCGTGGCACCTGCGCTCGCCCGACGCCTCGTTCGCCGGCATCCGGCGACGGCTGCTCGCCCCGCGCGGCGTGCCCACCGCCCCGCGGCTGGCGGCGCTCGGCGGGACCTTCCTCGTGGTCGCGGCGGCGATCGTGGTGGTCCTGCCCCACGAGCAGCGCGACGCCACGGCCGACTCGCTCGAGGCGGGCGCGGCGGCCATCGCGGCGAGCGAGTCGCGGTCGACCCCCAGCACGACGGGCTCGACGCGGCCCGGCGAGACGACCACCACCACGCTCCCGGAGCTGGTGGAGCCCGGCGAGCGCACGGTGACGCTGATCGGCGACTCGGTGATGGTCGGCGCCGCGCCCGACGTGCTGTCGGCCTTCGGCGACCGGGCCAACATCGATGCCGAGGTGTCGCGCCAGGCCGCCGCGATCGCGCCGATCATCACCCAGCTCGGCAAGGAGGGCCGCCTCGGCCAGGTGGTGGTGGCCCAGGTGGGGATCAACGGCACGGTGACCGACGAGGACCTCCACGCCATCGAGGCCGCGGCGGGCGGGCGGCCGCTCTACATCATCAACGCCCGGGTCCCCCGCTCGTGGGAGCAGAGCAACAACCAGCTCGTGGCCGAGCTGGTGCCCAAGCTCGAGAAGGGCCACGTCATCGACTGGTACACGGCGTCGAACGACCACCGTGACTGGTTCCTCGACGACGGCATCCACCTCACCCCGGGCGGGCGGGTGGCCTACGCCAACCTGATCCGCAAGGCGGTCGACGCCGGCTGATCGCCGGAACCAGCGCGGGTGACGCGCTCGCTAGCGCCCCGCTAACGCCCGATTCGTAGCGTCCGCTGGATGCGAGGGATCGTGGGGTTGCGGGGTCGGTCGATGCGTCGGGCCAGGTGGCTGGTGCCGGTGCTGGGGGCGACGGCCCTGCTGGCGGGCGTGCTGGGGTGGGTGTCGCCCCGCGCCGAGGCGATCAGCGACCCCGACGGCTACTACTACACGACCTCCTACTGGGACTACGGCACGTCGCCGACCGCCAACGACCCCGACCACACGGCCTACAACGGCGGCGCCACCACCATCCGGTCGGTCTACGGCCGCGTGCCGATCTACACCCGGTTCGTCACCCTGCCGCCCCAGAGCGGCCAGGAGCTGGTGGAGGGCCAGCTGATCGAGGCGGAGATCACCGTCTCGGGCGTCACCGGCGCCACCGTGGTGCACCGGGGCACCGAGTTCGACCTGCTGTGCGCCGACGCCAGCGGGGCCTACACCTACTGCGACGTGCCGGCCGGCTCGTACGACCTCACGCTCTCGTGGCGGGGCACCGCCAAGGAGGGCGACTGCCGGCGCCGGTCGCAGTTCGGCGAGCCGCCGGACTACCTGCCGACGTTCGAGGACTGCCCGGACGTCCCGATCGGCGGCACGTCGCGGCGTCACGTGGTGGGCGGCGGCCCGAACGACCCGGGGTTGCCCACCGCCGACTTCAGCTTCGAGATCACCGATGCGGCGAAGAACGAGGTGACCTTCACCAACGAGTCGGTCGACGCCAAGGACGGCACCTCCCTCGAGTACATCTGGGACTTCGGCGACGACGCCGACAGCGACGAGGAGGATCCCGTCCACGAGTTCCCGGCGCGGGCCGCGTACCAGGTGACCCTGTCGGTGGAGGACTCCGACGGCAACGGCGCCGCGGTCACCAAGACGGTCGACCTGTCGCAGGGCCTGGTGGTGAACTCGGTCGACGACCAGCCGGCGCTCGACGCGGATGAGGGCTGCGACACCGGCGACACGGTGGAGGGCGCGCCCGAGTGCACCCTGCGCGCCGCCATCGAGGCGGCCAACGCCGTGGGCGCCGGCGAGATCACCTTCGACATCCCGGGCGGCGGCCTCCCGAGCATCGAGACCACCAGCGCCCTGCCACCGCTCACGGCGCCGGCCGCCACCATCGACGGCACCACCCAGGACGGCGGCTGGGTGCGGGTCACCGGCGGCAACCGGAAGAAGGAGCACCTGCTGGTGCTGGGCGGCGAGGCCCAGGAGGTGCGGGGCCTGGTGATCGACCAGGTGGCCGTGGCGGTGGACGTGAAGGGCAAGGGGGTCACCGTCGAGGGCAACGTCGTGGGGGCGGACCCGAGCGGTGCCAGCGCGGGCAAGGCGGGCAGCGCCGTCGAGGTCTCCGGCGAGTCGGCCGTGGTGAAGGGGAACCTGCTCGTCGCCGAGTCGGGCGTCAGCGTGGCGGGCGACGCCACGGGCGCGCGCGTGGAGGGCAACCTCATCGGCGTCTCGCGGGCGGGCTCCCCGGTCGGCACGTCCGCCATCGGCATCGCAATCGCCGGCAAGCAGGCGAAGGTGGTCGACAACGTGATCCGCGGGACCTTCGTCGGCGTCGTCGCCCTCACCCTCGCGGCCGAGGACTCCACCGGCCTGAACGATGCGAAGGGCGCCTCGATCACGGGCAACCGCATCGGCGTGAACGCGGCCGGCACCGTGTTCCCCGACGCCGGCGAGGGGGTGCGGATCGATGGCGTCGCCGACGCCACCGTGGCGAACAACGTGATCGCCGCGCACCGGGGCGCAGGCGTGTCGGTCACCGGCGCCGCCGAGGTCTACTCGGTCTACAACCCCGAGACCGAGGAGAACGGGATCGGCTTCTACACCCACGACCAGTCCGAGCGCAGCGGCCTGACCGTGACGGGCGGGCCGGTGGTGGTCTCGGGCAACACGGTCGGCGACCAGGCGCTGGGTGCCGCCGCGTCGGGCGCCCGGCCCATCAACGGGATCGTGGTGTGGAGCAGCGCCAAGGGGGTGTCGGTCCGCGACAACACCGTGGCCGGCCAGGCCGAGGAGGGCATCCTGCTCGATGCTGGGCGCGACCACGTGGTGACCGGCAACGCGGTCGGCTACGACACGTCGGGCGGCGAGGTGCCGGCCAAGGGCGGGATCTTGGCCACCGACGTCCGCAACGTGGCGCTGGGCCGCACCGAGGCGGGCAACCGCGTCCTCGCCACCGACGCGGGCATCAGCCTCACGGGTGCCAGCGACGGCACCATCGGGGGCAACACGGTGACGGCGTCGGGCACGGTGGAGAAGTCGATCGGCGTCGGCGCCCCCGAAGGCACCGGGGCGATGAAGGTGACCAGCAACGTCGTGTCGGGCTTCCACTTCGGCATCGCCGTGGAGTCGTCGTCGGCCGACGTGGCCGGCAACACGGTGTCGGGCGGCGAGCAGGGCATCCGGGTCGGCCCCGACGAGGCGACGGTCACCGGCAACTCGGTCACCGGCACCAAGGCGTTCGCCCTCCTCGTGGCCGGGGAGAAGGCGAAGGTGGAGCGCAACGTGATCGGTCGGACCACCGAGTCGGGGCCGAACGTGGGCAACGCCGGCAACGGCATCGTGATCGGCGGGTCGAGCACGACGGTGACCCGCAACCTCGTGGCCGGCAGCGGCGGCGACGGGATCGGCATGGCCTCGGGGGCGACGGCCGACCTGCGCGCCAACCGGATCCTGGCGACGACGGGCACGCCGATCCTCCCGTCCGACGCGCCGAACCCCCCGACGATCGCGGCCGCCATCCGCACCACCTACGACGGGGCCACCCGCACCGCGCTGATCGTGCGCGGCCTGCCCGACGAGGCCGGGCGGATCGAGGTGTTCGCCAACGCCAGCTGCAGCGACGGCGAGGCCGAGAAGGTGCTCGACGTGGTGAAGGAGAAGGCCGAGGGCAAGGCGCTCCAGCTGATCCTGCTGAAGGACCGGCCCAACGACGACCACTTCACGGTCACGTTCACGAGCGATGACCACCGCACCAGTGCCCTCTCCGAGTGCCAGTCGATCGCCCCCTACGCCGATGCCGACGGCGACGGCTCGCAGGACGGGCTCGACGCGCTGGCGGGCGCCGAGGACGATCCGACCAGCGCCGTGCTGCTCACCGACCTCGAGCAGCTGGTGCTCGTGTCGGTGGAGGGCGCCGAGGGCAGCCCCGACGCCCGGCTCGCCGGCGTGGGTGCCGTGGCCGGCCCCAAGGAGCGGCCCGGCTACCTCGAGCTGCCGTTCGGGCTGCTCGGCTTCACGATCGTGGGCCTCGAGCCGGGCGGGTCGGCCGAGGTGACCATGGCGGTGGTCGAGGGCGAGAACCTGAGCGGCGAGGAGTCGTACTACAAGTACGGGCCGCCCTCGACCGGCGCCGCGCCCGCCTGGTACCCGTTCGACTACGACGCGGCCACCGGGACCGGCGGGCAGGCCGGCGACCTGATCGTGCTGCCCACCGGCATCAAGCGCAGCTACACGCTGAGCTTCGTCGACGGTGGGCGGGGCGACGACGACGGCGGCGCCAACGGCTCGATCCACGATCCGGGCGGGTTCGCCATCCTCACCGGCGAGCCGCCGATCACGACGACGACGACCACCACCACCACGACCGCACCGCCGGCGTCGACCACCACGACGACGGCTGGGCCGGGCTCGTCGACCACGGCGGTGCCGACGACGGCCGCGCCTGGTGGCGGAGGCGGCGTCGGAGCTGGTGGTGGCTCGGCGGGCGGTCCGGGCGTGGGTTCGGGCGAGCTGCCCCGCACCGGCACGGACCCGATCGACGGGGTGACCGTGGGCGTGCTGCTGCTCATCGGCGGCGCGGTGCTGGCGCTGTTCGGTCGGCGAGACCGCCTGCGGTCGATGGGCCAGGGCGGCTGACGCCGCCGGGTCCTTCGGCCCTGCGAGGGCCGGTGCGTCGGCGCGAGGATCGCGGCTGTGGGGAACCGGGTGAAGCGAGCGTTGGTCGTCGCCGTGGCGGCGACGGCGCTGTTGGCAATGACGAGCTGCGATCGGGTGCTGATCGTGAGCCGTGCCGCGTCGGGCGGCGACGCCAACGGTCACAGCGGGCCGTCGAACGCGCTGCGGGTGCGCGGAGGCGTGGCCATCGACGGCGGGGGGCGGGTGATCGCCTTCGAGTCGGCGGCCACCGACCTGCTGCCCGGCGGCAACGCCGCCGGCCTGTTCGTGCGCGACCTGCAGACCGGGACGATCGAGCGGATCGGCGTGGGCTACAACCCGGACCTCACGCCCGACGCCCGCTACCTCGTGTACGCCGACTCGGTGTACGGGCCCGGCGAGGTGCGGCGGCTCGACCGCCAGACCGGCCAGACGATCGTGGTGTCGGTGCGCCCCGATGGCGAGCCGTCCCGGACCGACAACAGCGACGTCTACAACCTCAACCCGTCGATCAGCGACGACGGCCGGTATGTGGCATGGGAGTCGTGGTCGCCCGACCTGGTGCCCGGCGTGGTCGGCTGGAACGTGTTCGCGCGCGACCTGGCCACCGGCTCGACCGAGCTGGTCAGCCGGGCGGCCGACGGGGGCCGGGCGAACGAGACCAGCCACACGCCGGCGATCAGCGGCGACGGCCGCTTCGTGGCGTTCTCGTCGTGGGCGTCGAACCTCACGGTGGGCGACACGGCCACCGGCTACCGAGAGATCTACGTGCGCGACCGGGTGGCCGGCACCACGGTGAAGGGCAGCATCGATGCCGCCGGCGAACCGGTGAACTACGCCGCCCTCAACCCCTCGATCAACCGCGACGGGCGGTTCGTGACCTTCGAGGGCGGCGGCACGGTGTGGGTGCGCGACCTGGTGGCGGCTACCAGCGAGGCGGCGGCCGTGCTGCCCGACGGGACGCCGGCTGGGGGCGTGGTGCCGACCATCAGCGGCGACGGCCGGATGGTGCTGTTCGCCTCGGCGGCGCCGCTCAAGAACGCCGACAAGAACAAGCACCTCGACGTGTACGTGCGCGACCTGGTGCGGCACGCCACGAGCCAGGTGTCGGTGGACTCGAAGGGCGGCCAGGGCACGGGCGACTCGGACCACCGCTGGATGTCGCCGGTGATCTCCGACGACGGCCACGTGGCGGCGTTCGCCACCGAGGCCGCGCTCTCCCGCAGCGACGCCAACGGGTACCGCGACGTGTACGTGCGGGCGGCGTGGCGGCCCACGATCTCGTCCGTGTCGCCCTCGACGCTGGCGCCGGGCACCACGGCGACGGTGGTGGTGACCGGCGATGGGTTCCTCGACGGTGCTGGCGCAGCGATCGACGATCCGGCGGCCCCCGGCGTGCACGTGACCGGCGTGGAGGTGGTGTCGGCCACCGAGGTGCGGGTGCAGGTGTCGGTGTCGGCCGATGCGGCGCTGGGCCCGCGGTCGATGACGCTGTGGAACCGCACCGCCGAGCCGGTGGTGGCCGCCAGCTCGGTGTCGCCCTGCGTGGACTGCCTCGCCGTGGCGTGAGGTCGGGTGCTCCGGCTGCTCAGGCCTCGAGCGGCTGGAGCAGCTCGATGCGGTTGCCGAAGGGGTCGTCGACGTAGACGCGGTCGTAGCCCTCGAGCGGCTCGTCGTCGACCACCCGGCAGCCGGCGGCGGCGAGCTCGGCGGCGAGGGCGCGGACGTCGCGCACGAGGAGCGCCGGGTGGGCCTTGGTGGCCGGGCGGAAGTCGCGGTCGACCCCGAGGTGGACCTTCAGCGCGCCCCGCTCGAACCAGCACCCGCCCCGGGCGGCGAGGTGCGGCGGCTTGGGCACCTGCGGGATGCCGAGCAGGCCCTCGTAGAAGGCGATGGCGTCGGCCTCGCGCCCCGCCGGCATGGCGAGCTGGACGTGGTCGATGCCGAGGACGTGCACCGCGCCAGTCTGCCGCCGAGTGAGAGGTGGTGCGCTGGTTGCGGTTGGTGGGCCGCCCGGGGATCGAACCCGGAACCTACGGATTAAAAGTCCGCTGCTCTGCCAGTTGAGCTAGCAGCCCGGG
>JAGQSL010000111.1 GCA_020439525.1 Acidimicrobiales bacterium
CAGGTCGGCCGCCACGGCGGCGCGCGTCCGCTCGCGGATCGCCTCGGCCCGACGCATGGCGTCGGCCAGTCCGTCGAGGTCCTGGGCCACCGCCCGCTGCGCGGCACGGCGGGCGAGCGCATCCTCGGTCTCGCGCCCGCCGACCGCCAGCTCGGCCCGCAGGTCGTCCGCGATGGAGCGCGCCGCGACCTCCGGGTCGGGGCGGACCATCACGATGAGTCCCCCGGCATCGCCGGGGGTGTCGGGGGTGGGAGGACCCGACGCCACTGGTGCTCCTGGGGTGGACGTGCGCGGGGTGGGCGAAGACGGCAGGGCAGGCCCCGAGGGACCTCATCCCGTTCTACTCACGGGGTCGGGCTCGGACGCGGATGGTCACGGTCCGTGCTCGGCGCAGGGGCGCCGTAGTCTCGCCCCGATGTCCGAGCCCTCTGCCGCCACGCCCACGGGCACCGTGTCGCTCGTGGTGGACGGCCGGGCCGTCGAGGTGCGCGACCACGGCGGATCGCTGCTGGGCGCCCTGCGCGATCAGCTCGGCGTGCGCAGCGCCAAGGACGGGTGCAGCCCCCAGGGCCAGTGCGGATGCTGCACGGTGCTGGTCGACGGCCAGCCGCGGGTCTCGTGCGTGACCCCGCTGCGGCGGGTGGCCGGCCGGACCGTCACCACCGTCGACGGACTCGACCCCGCGGCGCGCGAGGCGTGGGCCTCGGCGATGTGCGCCACAGGCGGCAGCCAGTGCGGCTTCTGCACGCCGGGGATCATCGTGCGCCTCGAGGGCCTCCGGGCCAAGGGCGGCGACCTGGCCGGCCCGGCGGTCGAGCGCGCGCTCCAAGCCCACCTCTGCCGCTGCACCGGCTGGCAGACCATCACCGAAGCGGCGGCGCTGGTGGCGGCTGGCCGACCGGACGGGGCCGACCGCGACCTCGACGCTGCGGCCCGTCGCGCCGCGCTCGAGGGCGGCGCACCCCAGGCGGTCGGTCCCGAGGTGGCGCTCGGTCGGGGCGGCTTCGCCGACGACACCGCCCCCGACGACGCGCTGGTCGCGGTGCGCGACGCCGCCGGCGCGTGGGTGGTCGGCGAGTCCGTCGAGGAGGCCCGCCGGGCGGCGGGCAAGGTGCAGGGGCGCCGTACCACCGTGGCCGGCGAGCCGCCGCTCACCGTGCCCGAGGGCGAGTGGGCGGCATCGCTGCGCACCAGCTGGGTCGAGCCCGCGTACCTCGAGACCGACGCGACCTGGTGCGCGCCGGGAGGGCGGCCGGTCAGCTCGCTCGCCAACGGCGGCGCGTTCGGGGCCAAGGATCCCGACCACCTGGCGGCCACCGCCCGGGCGCTCGCCGACGAGCACGGGCGCCCCGTCCGGGTCCTGTGGTCGCGAGAGGACGTGGTGCGCCTCGGCCCCAAGCGCCCGCCCTTCGCCGGGGGGGCGCGGGCCGACGGCTCCGGCGCGGTGGTGGTGGCGCGGACGCCCGGGATCGCGGCGGCGATCGCCGGCGTGGCCCCCGACCTCGCGGTCACCGAGGTCGGCCTCGCCGGCCCTCCCACCTCGGCGGCCGTCCGGGCCGCCGGCTGGGCCGAGGCGGCCGTCGCCGTCGCCGCGCTCGGGTCATCTCCGGACCGTGTCGTCGCGCCCAACGGGGCAACGGCCGCCGCGGAGATCATCGACGTCGACGGCCGTGAGCAGGTGCGCGTGTCCGTGCGGTGCGGCCGTCCGCTCGACGCCGTGGTGCTGCGGTCGTATTGCGTCGGAGCGGCGCACATGGCGCTCGGATGGGTGCGCTCCGAGGCACTCGCCGTCGATCAGGACGGCACGCCCCTCGACCTGACGATCCGCTCGTTCGGGATCCTCCGCGCCGTCGACACCCCGCCGATCGAGGTCACGATCGAGCCGGACGACGGTGAGCCGGTCAACGGCAGCGATGCGGTGTTCGCCGCCGTCGCCGCCGCCGCATGGCGGGCGGCGGGCCATCCGGGGAGATGGCCGGCCGGGGTACAGT
>JAGQSL010000112.1 GCA_020439525.1 Acidimicrobiales bacterium
GCGATGTCGATCTCGGGGACGTCCACGGGTGCTCCACTCGGCGGTCGGGGTCCGGGCAGTCTACGGCGGTCGCGACCAGGACCGGTCCAGGCGCCGGGCCAGGTCGTCGGGGTCGTCGAGGTCCAGCAGCGTCGGGGCCGCCGCATCGACCGCCTCCACGTCGAGCGCCATGGCGTCGGCCATGCGTCGCGCCCCGCCGGCCACCAGCTGCGCCAGCGCCCCGGCCGCATCGACCCGCCAGGCCGCGGGGAACGGGTGGCGACGCCCGTCGGGGGTCCGCGGCACGGCGCCGGCCACGGTCGCCGCGTCCACCCGGCGGACCAGCTCCGCCAGCAGGGCGGGCTCGAGGTCGGGCTGGTCGCAGGCCGCGACCAGGAGCACCTCGGCCCCACCTCGCCCGCTCGCCCACCGCAGGGCGGTCGCCAGACCGGCGAGCGGCCCCTCACCGGGGCGATCGTCGGGGACCACGTCCATCGCCATGCGGTCGCCGACGGCCGCCGACGCCCCGACTAGCACCACCTCGCCCGCCCCGCCGGCCGCCAGCGCCCGCGCCGCCCGACGGGCGAGGGCCACCCCGTCGACCTCGAGGAGGGCCTTGTCCGTCCCCATGCGGCGGCTCGCACCGCCGGCGAGCACCGCGCCGACGACGCGGCGCTCGGTCAGACCACGCCCCCGTAGGTCGCCTCGACCCCGCGGCTCTCGCCGTGGTGGGCCGCGGCGTCGGCGAGGTCGTCGAGGAACTGGTCGATCACCTGCGCGTGGTACGGCGAGAGCATCAGGTGGAGCCCGCCCTGCTGGCGATCGAGGTTCCATCCCCGGTCGTCCATCACGTCGCCGATGGCCGCGATGTCGGCACCGTCGCCGCTGATCTCGAAGAGCGAGACGTCCGGCTCGTGGCTGACCTTCACGCCATCGATGCCGGCGATCCCGGCCTGCGCCTTGCGGGTGGTGGCCCGGACCTGCTCGGTGAGGCGCAGGTAGCCGTCGCGGCCGAGGTGGTTGATCGCCGCCCAGGCGCCCGCGATGGGAGCGGCCGAGCGGGTGCCCGCCGACGTGCCCGAGGCGTACAGCCCGCCGGGCCACTCGTCGTACCAGAAGAACTGGTGCTGGAGCAGCTCCCGGCTCCGGTAGGCCACGAGCGAGGCGCCCTTGAACGCGTACCCGTACTTGTGGACGTCGGCGGAGATCGAGGTCACGCCCGGCACGCGGAAGTCCCAGGGCCGCACCGCTTCGCCCAACTCCTCCCACCACGGCAGGATCCACCCGCCGAGGCAGGCATCGGTGTGGAACAGGACGCCCCGCTCGGCGGCGAGCCCGGCCAGCTCCTCGATCGGGTCGATGACGCCGAAGGGGTAGCACGGGGCCGAGCCCACCACGAGCCCGGTCCGCTCCCCCATCGCCGCCTCCATCGCCGCCACGTCGGCCCGACCGTCGGCGCCGACGGGCACCTTCACGTGCTCGAGGTCGAGGTACTTGGCCGCCTTGGCGAACGCCGGGTGGGCCGTCGACGGGGTGAGCAGCTGCGGCTCGGCGATGCCGCGCACCTGGCGGGCGTGGTCGCGCGCCACCTGCACGGCGAGGAAGATCGACTCGGTGCCACCGGAGCTCAGCGCGCCGGCGTTGGGCGCGGTGCCGAGCAGCTGGCAGCCCATGGCGATGACGTCGAGCTCCATCTGCAGGACGCTCGGGTACTTGAACGGGTTGAGGGCGTTGTCGTGCAGGTAGCGGACGCCGACCTGCTCGATCAGCTCCTCGTGCTCGTGGTCGCCGACGTTGTAGACGAGCGAGAACGCCCGCCCGCCCCGCCAGTCGATGTCCTCTGCGTGGCGGTCATCGATGAGGGCGAGGAGCTCGTCGGCCGGCCGGCCGTGCTCGGGGATGGTCGCTTCCGAAGCCATGGCTGCAACCTAGCCACGACGGTCGCGGCATGGGTTGTACGGCCCATCTTCGGCCCGACCCCGAAGGGTGGCGGGCCGCGTGCCGATCGGAGGGGGTGAGCGCTGCCTCGCCCTCGCCGTCGACGCCGACCTCCGTGCTCGGCGCGGACGCCTCGGTGGCGCACTCGCGCCGGATCGCCCACCTCGACCGCTGGATCGTCGCGGCGACGATCGTCCCGTTCGCGGCCATCGCGATCGCCCGAGTCGCCGGGTCGTTCCCGCTGTGGCTCTACCTGGCGACGCTCCTGCTCGGCAGCCCCCACGTCCTGGCCACGGCCGGCCTCTACCTCGATGAGGAGCTGTGGCCCGTCGCCCGAGCCGATCCGCTGCGCTTCCTGGTCCTGCCGGCGACCCTCGTCGTGCTCGGCGCCGCGGCGTTCGCCGCCGCCCCGACGAGGGTCGGGCTGCTCCTCGTCACGGGCTTCTTCCTGTGGCAGACCCAGCACTACACGAAGCAGAACGTCGGCATGTTCGCCTTCTGGGCGCGCTCGCGTGGCGAGGCGGCGATGACCGAGCGGGAGCGAGCGCTCATCCGGGCGACGACGGCGGTGGGCGTCCTCGGGATCCTCCGAGCGATGGACCTGGCGCCGACGTGGGACCCGCTGCTGCGCTGGGGCGGGCTCGCCCTCATCGGCGTCGGGCTCGCGCTCGCCGCCACCACGGCGCGCGGTCCCCGGCGCGTCGCGCTGGCGACCGCCGTGGCGTTCTACGCACCCCTCCACCTGGCGACCGTCGACCTGCTCCCCGCCGCCTTCACCTACCAGGCGGCCCACGGCGCGCAGTACTACCTGATGGTCGGGGCCGCCGTCCGCGGATCGCGCCGGGCCCGGCGCGCCGTGGTCCCCGCCGTGGTCCTCGGGAGCCTGGTCCCGCTCACGATCCTCACGCCGGCGATGTTCGCCGCCCAGCCCTGGCTCTTCGGCCTCGGCAAGGGGGTGGCCGCCGCCCACTTCTTCGCCGACGCGCAGTGGTGGCGGCTGCGGGATCGGAGGCTCGGACCGATCCTGCGCCGACGCTTCGCGCTCGCGTGAGGGTCAGAGCTGCTCGAAGTTGCGCCGCAGCTCCCAATCGGTGACCGCCCGGTTGAACGCCGCCCACTCCTGCTCGGCCGTGTTGAGGATGTGGTGGTGCACCTCGTCGCCGAAGGCGGCCTTGGCCACGTCGCTCCCCCGCCACAGCTCGATGGCCTCCACGATGGTGGAGGGGATGTGCTCCACATCGGGATCGGTGTAGGCGTTGCCGACGAACGCGTCGCCCGGGTCGAGCTGGTGCTCGATGCCGTGGAGGCCCGCCGCGATGATGCCGGCGAAGGCGAGGTAGCTGTTCACGTCGGCGCCGGGGATGCGCGACTCGACCCGGTAGCCCTGGCCGTGACCCACGAGCCGCAGCCCACAGGTGCGGTTGTCGAGGCCCCACGCCACCGCGGTGGGCGCCCACGAGTCGGGCTGGAAGCGCTTGTAGCTGTTGACCGTGGGCGCGAACAGGAGGGTCAGCTCCCGCGAGCAGTGCACGAGGCCACCCAGCCAGTGGCGGAACGTGTCGCTCATGTTGTCGGGCTTCTTGGCATCCCACATGAGGGACCGCTTGCCCTTCTTGTCCCACAGGCTGGAGTGGATGTGGCACGACGAGCCCACCTCGGCCATGTCGTACTTGGCCATGAAGGTGAGGGCCCGGCCGTGCTGGTCGGCGATCTCCTTGGCGGCGTTCTTGTAGATGGTGTTGCGGTCGGCCATCTCGGTGGCGGTGGCGTACACGAGGTTGATCTCGTGCTGGCCCTTCCCGGCCTCGCCCTTGGAGAACTCGACGGGCACGCCGGCGGCCTGGAGCCCGAGGCGGATGGCGCGGATCAGGTACTCGTCGCGGGTCGTCTGGAGGATGTGGTAGTCCTCGATCACGTCCGAGTGCGGGTCCAGGTTGCGGTAGCCCTTCTCGGCGGCCTCGGCGTAGGAGTCCTTGAACAGGAAGAACTCCAGCTCGGCGCCGATGTTGACCGTGAAGCCGCGCTCGGCGGCCCTCGCCTCCTGCGCCTTGAGGATGGAACGGGGCGCGACCTCGATCGGGGCCGCCTTGTCGTGCTCCTCCACGAGGTCGCACAGCACCAGCGCCGTCTTCTCCAGCCACGGGACGAGGCGCAAGGTGGCCAGGTCCGGCACGGCGGAGAAGTCGCCGTAGCCCTGCTCCCAGTTGAACGCCCGGTACCCCGGCAGCGGCGTCATCTCGACGTCGACCGCGAGGAGGTAGTTGCAGGCCTCGATCGAGCCGGCGGCCACGGTGTCGAGGAAGAACTGGGCCATCACCCGCTTGCCCACCAGGCGGCCCTGGTTGTCGGGGAAGGCGACCAGCACCGTGTCGATCGAGCCGTCGCCGATCATCCCCTTCAACTGGTCGAGGGTCAGGGTGGCGCGCTCCATCGGTTCCTCCCGGGTCGGTGGCGTGGGCAGAGGTTAGGAGGCCGGCGGCAGGCGCCGGACCGCCGTCACTCCGGCGTGGTGTAGGCGGCGGTGATCCCGCCGTCGATGAGCAGGCTCTGGCCCGTCATGAAGCTCGACTCATCCGAGGCCAGGAACAGGGCGCCGTTCACCATCTCCTCGGAGGTGCCGAATCGGCCCATCGGGATGTGCACGAGGCGGCGCTGGCGCTTCTCCTCGTCGGAGAGGTACTTGGCGAGCAGCGGCGTGAGGACCGGCCCGGGGCACAGGGCGTTGGCCCGCACGCCCTGGCGGGCGTAGATCACGGCGATCTCGCGGGTCATCGACAGCACGGCGCCCTTGGAGGTCGTGTAGGCGAGCTGCGGCGTGGCGGCGCCGAGGTGGGCGACGAACGAGGCGACGTTGATGATCGAGGCGTTGCCGCTCTCGAGCAGCGCCGGCATGGCCGCCTTGCAGCACAGCCACAGGCCCTTGACGTTGACGTCCATGGTCAGCTCCCAGGTCGCCTCCGGGGTGCTGGTCACGTCGTCGTCGTCGCCGAGGCTGACCCCCGCGTTGTTGTACAGCACGTCGAGCGTGCCGAAGGCCGACACGGTGGCGTCGACCGCGGCCTGGACGGCGTCGAAGCTCCGGACGTCGGCGGCGACCGTGATGGCCCGGCCTCCGGCGGCCGTGATGCCGTCGACCACCTCGGGGTGCTCGGCGACGTCGACCACGGCGACGGCCGCGCCCTCCTCGGCGAAGCGCTCGGCGGCCACCTTGCCCATGCCCCCGCCCGCACCGGTGATCAGCGCGACCTTCCCATCCAGACGACCCATCGGAACTCCCTCGCTTCGGCCCCGGCCCGTTCGGGGCCGGCGGTGGTCGCCCGTATGATGCCCGCTCGCGCCGGGCCCTCCGAACCGAGCCGTCCGCACCCCGCCACCGCCCTCCGAGGAGCACCGATGCCCGAGCAGCTGATCATCGCCGGCGAGCGCCGAGACGCCGCCGCCGGGGAGACCTTCACGGTGATCGAGCCGGCCACCGGCGCCCCGCTCGCCGAGGTGGCCAAGGCCGGCCCCGCCGACGTCGATGCGGCCCTCGCGGCCGCCACCGCGGCCTTCGCCGACGGCCGCGGCTCGTGGGCCCGGACCTCCGCCACCGAGCGGGGGCGGGTGCTGCACCGCGTGGCCGAGCTCCTGCGCGAGCGCGAGGACCTCTTCGCCACCACCGAGGCCCGCGGCGCCGGCCACCCGATCGGCGACGCCCGCTGGGAGGTGGGTGCCGCCGCGGGGACCTTCGAGTACTACGCCGGCGCCGCCAACAAGCACCTCGGATCGGTGGTCCCCGTGCAAGACGCCGGCCTCGACGTCGTGCTGCGCGAGCCGGTCGGGCCCGTCGGGCTCATCGTCCCGTGGAACTTCCCGCTGCTCATCGCCTGCTGGAAGCTGGCCCCGGCCCTCGCTTGCGGCAACCCGGTCATCCTCAAGCCGGCATCGCTCACGCCGCTCACCGCCCTGCTCCTCGGCGACCTGCTCGTCGACGCCGGCGTGCCGGCCGACCAGGTGCACGTGCTGCCCGGCCCCGGCGGGGTGATCGGCGACGCCCTGGTGGCCGACGAGCGCACGGCGAAGATCTCCTTCACCGGCGAGACCTCGACCGGAGCGTCGATCCTGAAGGCGTCGGCCGATCACATCGCCCGCGTGTCGCTCGAGCTCGGCGGCAAGTCGGCGGCCATCGTGTTCGCCGACGCGAACGTGGCCAAGGCGGCCGCCGACGCCCCGATGTCGGTGTTCGGCAACGCCGGCCAGGACTGCTGCGCGCGGAGCCGGATCCTGGTCGAGCGGGCCGCCTACGAGGAGTTCCTCGAGGTGTTCGAGGCGGCCACCCGGGCCATCCGGGTCGGCGATCCGCTGAGCGCCGAGACCGAGATGGGCCCGCTCATCTCCGAGGGCCAGCGTCGCACGTCGCTCGACTACGTCGAGATCGGCACCGGCGAGGGCGCCCGGCTGCTCTCGGGCGGCGACGTGCCCGAGAGCGACGGCTTCTACCTGACCCCCGCGGTGGTCGCCGACGTGAGCAACGACATGCGCATCGCCCGGGAGGAGATCTTCGGGCCCGTGGCGTCGGTGCTGCCGTTCGACTCCGAGGAGGAGGCCATCCGCATCGCCAACGACTCCGACTACGGCCTCTCGGGGTCGCTCTGGACGGGCTCGGCCACCCGAGCCATCCGCGTCGCCCGGTCGATCCGCACCGGCACCCTCTCGGTCAACACCAACCGCTCGGTCCGCTACGAGGCGCCCTTCGGCGGGTACAAGCGCAGCGGCCTCGGGCGCGAGCTCGGCATGCAGGCCATGGACGCCTACACCGAGGTCAAGAACGTCTTCTTCTCCGAAGAGGACTGACCCGACGTGGCCGAGGTCCCCTTCGACCTGCCGAGCGAGGCGCTGGAGGGCAGGGTTGCGGTCATCACGGGCGCGAGCCGAGGGCTCGGCGCCGGTCTGGCCGCCCGCTTCGCCGAGCACGGCCTCCAGCTCGGCCTCTGCGCCCGCCACGAGCCCGACGCACCACCCGGCGCTCGAGCGCTCACCGGCGCGGTCGACGTCACCGATGCGGCCAAGCTCGACCGCTTCGCCTCGGCGGTCGCTTCGACCCTGGGCCCGATCGACCTGTGGGTCAACAACGCCGGCGTGCTCGACCCGATGGGGCCCCAGCGGCGCCACGACCCCGCTGCGGTCGACCGCGCCCTGCGGGTGAACGTGGGCGGTGTCGCCAACGGCACGCGCAGCTTCACCGACCGGTGCCGCGGGTGGGCCCCGGCGCGGCGGGTCCTCGTCAACGTGTCGTCGGGTGCGGCGACGAGCATCTACGAGGGCTGGTCGATCTACGGCGCCACCAAGGCCGCGGTCGACCACTTCACCGAGATCGTGGCGGCCGAGGAACCCGGGGTGCTCTGCCACGCCGTGGCACCTGGGGTGGTCGACACCGAGATGCAGGCGACCATCCGCACCCACGACGAGCGCACCTTCCCCGCCGTCGAGCGCTTCCGCGAACTGCACCGGACCGGTGCCTGGAGCTCGCCGGCCTGGGTGGCCGACCACCTCCTCGGCCTCGTCGCCGCGACGTGGGCGCCCGAGACCGTGGTGGTCCGCGTGCCCGCCGAACCGCGGTCGTAGCCGCCGGGATCCCTCAGCCGACCCCGAGCGCCACCGCGACGCGGTCCGCCATCTCGTCGACGTCGAGCTCGCTCGTGTCGAACGTCCACTCGCTCGGGGGCAGGTCAGCCGCCAAGCGGTCGAACCGCTCGTGCAGCGCGGCGACGAGCTCTGGGTGGTGCGCGACCGGGCGCTCGGGGTGGCCCCGAAGGCGCTCGAGTGCGACCTCCAAGGGCACCCGCAGGACGAGGCTTCGGGGAACCGCTCCCTCGGGGAGGGCGGCGGCGAGCGATGCCCGCTCCTCCGCGCTCACGAAGGGTCCGTGGGCGATGACGTCGACGCCGAGCTCCCACCAGCCGCGCACCATCGCACCGAACACGATCTGAGCGCGCGCCAGATCGGCGGGCGCGAGGTCGGCGAAGCCACCGATCGCCGCCACGACCTCGTCGAAGTCGAGCACGGCGACGCGCCGACTGCGCTGGCGCAGACGGCGGGCGAGCGCCTCGGCGACGCTGCTCTTGCCCGATGCCAACGGCCCGGTCACGACCACCAGCAGCGCGGTGGGCACCTCAGTCCAGATCGGCGGGCGGCCAGGTCGGGTCGAGCTGGCGGAGGAACAGCTCGCAGCGCTCCTGCTCGTCGGTCTCCCCGATCGTCGCCGCCGCCACCGCCAGGCCGTGCAGGGCGCGGAGGAAGCCTCGGTTGGTGTCGTGCGCCCACCGCACGTAGCCGCTCCCCCGCCAGCCGCTGGCTCGCAAGCGGTCGAGGCCACGGTGGTAGCCGACGCGGAACGCGGCGTAGCGCTCGATGTCGTCGCGCCCGAGCTGGCCGAGGCGCGCCCAACCGTCGAGGAAGCGGGGGTGGTCGGCGACGACGGCGGCGACGGCAGCTCGACGGTCGGGCTCGGGCTCGCCGAGGGCGGCGTCCAGGGCGGCGAGCACCTCGTCGGGCTCGGGCTCGAGGATCGTCTCCGGCGGACCGGAGGTCGTCAGCTGCACGGGGCGGTCGGTCATGGCGCTCACGCTAGGACCCGGCCACCGCACCCGAAAACGCCAAGGGCCGGGCCCGAAGGCCCGGCCCAGGTTCCCTTGGGGGGGGGGTGATCAGCCGGCGGCGTTGATCGAGCTGCCGACGGTCTGGAACTTCGACTTGCCGGACTTGCCGAGGAACGTCACGGCGACGATGCACACCACGGCGATCAGCGCGACGAGCAGGGCGTACTCCACGAGGGAGGCGCCGCGCTCGTCGTCACCGAAGCGGGCACGGAGGTAGGTGGCGAGGAACTCGTAGCTGGTCAGCATTGGGGTGTCTCCTGATGGTTGGTCGGTCACCCCAAGACCGGGGTGCGTGCTTCCTGACGCACCATCCATCGGCACCCCCGACCCGACCCTGCATGGGCCGATCGGCCCGTTTCCCCACCCCTCGCTCGAGCGCCACGGCGACCGCGACGACCGCCGGCGACCGCGACGACCGCCGGCCAAAACGGCAGGAGCCGGGCCCGAAGGCCCGGCTCCCGACGAACGGTGTCCGCAGCAGCGGATCAGCCAGCGGCGTTGATCGACTGGCCGACGGTGTTGAACTTCGACTTGCCGGACTTGCCGAGGAACGTCACGGCGACGATGCACACCACGGCGATCAGCGCGACGAGCAGGGCGTACTCCACGAGGGAGGCGCCGCGCTCGTCGTCACCGAAGCGGGCACGGAGGTAGGTGGCGAGGAACTCGTAGCTGGTCAGCATTGGGGGTGTCTCCTGATGGTTGGTCGGTCACCCCAAGACCGGGGTGCGTGCTTCCTGACGCACCATCCATCGGGAGCACCGGTGCGGAACTTGACCGTACGAGCCCAAGATGGGCCGAACGCCCCAGGCGCCCTCAGGGCTCCTCGACCGATGCGGGCGGCCGATCCTCGGGCCGCACGTGGGGCACCGCGGCCGCGAGGTCGTCGCTGCGGTCCCCGCCCTGCGCGTCGAGGAAGGCCGACGTCGCCTGGTAGGCCGTCGCGATCATCTCGTCGCTGTGGCCGAAGTCGTTGTAGCGGATCAGCGGCGTGGCCCCCGGGGGGAGCACCAGGACCTCGATCGACGACGGGATGGACGCCAGGTCGCGCTGGAACCGCGATCGGCGCGCCAACCAGTAGGCGTACATCGCCATGTCGATCGGACGCTTGGGCTCGGGCCGTGGTCGGTCCCACGACCCGACGTGCAGCACGAAGATCCGATCGGCGCCGAGCGCCACGGCCCGGCTGACGGGTACGTCGTTGACGATCGCGCCGTCGAGGTACTTGACGCCGTCGATCTCGACGGGCGGATAGACCGCCGGCAGCGCGGAGGACGCCAGGATCGGTTCGACGAGGTGTCCCTCGTCGAACCACGTCTCGGTCCCCTCGTTGAGGGCGGCGGCGACGCACTGGAACGGCACGGTCAGCTCCTCGAAGCGATCGACGGGGAGCACCTCCTCCACGACACGCCGGAGGTTGGCGTTGTCGTGGATCGCCACCCCCTTGCGTGCGAGCTGGACCGTGGTGGGGAGCAGGCCCGCCGGCATCACGTCCTCGTCCGCGATCCCCCGCCACAGGTCCTGCAGGCGACCGACCATGGCGAGCGAGGGCTCCGCGGCCACCGCGGCGCCGTTGAGCGCGCCCACCGAGCACCCCAGCACCAGGTCGGGCACGACGCGACGCTCGAAGAGCGCCCGCAGCATGCCCACCTGCAGCGCTCCGAGGTTGCCGCCCCCGCTCAGCACGAAGGCGGTGCGGCGGGGCTTGCGGCGCAGGAGGTCGCGGAGCCGAGACATGACGGCCGGAGGCTACCGGGAGGCGAGCGCGTGCAGGCCCGAGCGGGCGATGCCCCGACGGACGAGGTCCGCAGCGGCGGTCGGGTGGGACAGGTGGACGCCGTGGTGGGCGCCCGCGACGACCACCTCCTCGCCCATCGGCGCGTCGGCCGCGAGCTCGGCGCTCGCCCGGTGGTGCCACCACGTCGTCTCCGATCCCCAACAGCCGAGGACCGGGACGGGCAGGGTCGTGGCGTCGTAGGGGGCGGGCCCCTCGAGCGAGCGCAGATCTGCGCGCAGCGCGCCGCCCTCGGATCGACGGTCGTGGCGGGTCCGGGCCGGTAGCCGCTCCCAGTAGCGGTCCCCGATCGCCCGGCGCATGAAGGCCTCCGCCTCGTCGGCCGGGTCGACCTCCGACGTCGCCGCCGGAGGCGCGGGCCACCACGATCGCCACGGGCTCGGCGCCTCGTACGCCACCACCGTGCGCACGACCTCGGGGCGCTGCACCGCAGCGACCAGCGCCGCGACCCCGCCGTAGCTGTGCCCGAACACCACCGCCCGCCGATCCCCGACGACCGCCAGAAGGTCGTCGACGTGGCCATCGAGACCAGCGGGCGCCAGGTGGGCCGACCGGCCGTAGCCACGGCGGTCGTAGCGGACCACGGCCACGCCGTCGAGGTGGCGGGCCATGCGCCCGAAGGAGCTGCTGCGGTCCATCGCACCATGGACGAGCACGACCACCTCGGGGGCATCGGGCTCGGGGTCCACGACGTGCAGTCCCTCCGGCGCGCTCACCGCGGCGACCCTACGGCACGCTCGCCCGGGTGGGCGCCGGCCGAGGACGCCTACGCTCCCCCGCCGTGGAGCTCTGGATGATCCGACACGGTCTGCCCGTCCGCATCGACGGCGGCGCCGGACCGGCCGACCCATCGCTGGCCCCCGAGGGCATCGACCAGGCGCGTCGCCTGGCCGAGCACTGGGGGCGCCACCCGCTCGATGCCGTGTGGTCGAGCCCCCAGCGTCGCGCCTTCGAGACCGCCGTCCCCCTGGCCGAGGCCACCGGCAACGGCATCGACGCGGACGATCGGCTCCGCGAGTTCGACGCGCACCTCGACTTCTACGTCCCCCTCGAGGAGCTGCGCGAGGACGAGGCGGCCTGGAAGCGGATGGTGGCCGAGTGGCGCTCGCCGGAGGCGGAGGCGCAACGTCGCACGTTCCGCGAGCGCGTCGTCGGCGCCATCGAGGAGATCTCGACCGCCCACCCCGAGGGGCGCATCGCCGTCGTGTGCCACGGGGGCGTCATCAACGCCTACCTCTCGCACGTGCTCGGCCTCGAGCAGACCATCTTCTTCGAGCCCGCCTACACGAGCGTGAGCCGGGTAGCGGTGGGTGCCCGGCGCGCGCAGCTGGTGAGCACGAACGAGACGCCGCACCTGGCCGGGCTCGTGCAACCGACGCGCCTCTAGGGAGCAGCGCTCAGTTCAGCGCCGCACGGAGCGCGGCCAGGCGGACCTCGAGCGCCCCACGCCGGCGCGGGTCGACGCGCTCGCGAAGCTCGGCGAGGACCGCCGCCGCATCGGCGACGCGACCCACGCCGGCGAGCGCTTCGGCGAGCTCGACCCTGGCTCTCGGGGCGGCGCGCACCCCGGGGATGGCATCGCGCAGCTCGAGCACCCGCACCAGCGCACGCGGATCGCCCGTCGCCCGGTGGGCGTTGGCGAGGTTGTTCAGCACCCGGGCGAGGATCTGCGGCGAGGGCGTCGGCGCGAGCAGCGCCGGATCGAACCGCACCTCGCGACCGTGAAGCGCTTCGAAGCGGGCGCGAGCCCCCGCCAGGTCGAGGAGGGCGCCGCCGTCGAAGCAGTCGAACCAACGGTCGCCTCGGACGGCGTCACCGACGAGGAAGTGCCCCGGCATCCCCACCCCCACGGCGGGCGCCCCCACCCGATCGGCCACCTCCAGCAGCACGACCGACAACGTGATCGGGATGCCGACCCGGCGGCGCAGCACCTCGGGCAGCAACGAGTTGCGCGCGTCGCCGTAGGTCGCGCGATCGCCGCGGAAGCCCACCGTCGAGAACAGGTGCTCCACCACCTCGTCGAGCGGCACGGGCGCCTCGCCCCCCGATGCCAGCAAGGTGCCGGCCGCCAGGGCGTCGAGGCGGTCGAGGCCCTCCTCGACGGGCATCGGGTGCCCCAGGTGGGCGGCGATGAGCAGGCCGCCCTCGCCGAGCGACGGGCGAGGGGCCACGACCAACTCGGCGAAGCGCTCCAGGGCGGTCACGGCGCTCAGGACTGGATGATCACGAGGCGCTCACGGGTCATCTCGCGCACGGCGTAGTGCGGGCCCTCCTTCGTGTTGCCGCTGTCGCGGACGCCGCCGTAGGGCATCTGGTCCGTGCGGAACGTGGGGACCTCGTTCACGAGCACGCCGCCGAAGTCGAGCTCGCGAGCGGCGCGCAGGGCGGTCGCCAACTCCGCGGTGAACACCGCAGCCTGGAGGCCGTAGCGGGTGTCGTTCGCCTGGGCCAGCGCGTCGTCGAGCTCGTCGTAGGCGATGATCCCCACGAGCGGGCCGAACACCTCCGAGCGGCAGACCTCCATCTCCGGGGTCACCCCCGAGAGCACCGTGGGCGCCAGCACGCCGTCGACGAGGTCGCCACCGCAGCGGACCTCCGCCCCCGCTTCGACCGCCTCGGCGATCCAGGCCCGCACCCGCTCGGTCTCGGACTCGCTGATGAGCGACGACACGTCGGTCGCCTCGTCGAGCGGATCGCCCACCACGAGGTCCTCGACCCGCTCGACGAGCGCCGACGTGAACTCGTCGGCGATGGAGCGGTGGACGTAGATCCGCTGCGTCGAGATGCACGACTGGCCGGCGTGGCTGAAGCCCGCAACGGAGATCTTGGCGGCGGCCGCCTGCCAGTCGCCCGAGGGCTCGATGATCACCGGAGCGTTGTTGCCGAGCTCGAGGCCGACGTGCTTGTCGGCGGCCTTGGCGGCGATCGCCCATCCAACGTCGGGTGAACCGGTGAAGGTGATGACGGCCACGTCGGGGTGCTCGACCAGGGGGTCGCCGATGGCGCCGCCCGACCCGGTGACGATGCTGAGCCAACCGGGGGGCAGGCCGCACTCGTCCATGAGGATCTCCTGGAGCAGGATCGCCGACAGCGGGGTCTGGCTGGCCGGCTTCAGCACCACCGGGCAGCCGGCGGCGATCGCCGGCGCCACCTTGTGCACCACCAGGTTGAGCGGGAAGTTGAAGGGCGAGATCGCCGCGACCACGCCGCGCGGGACCCGGAGCGTGAACGCGAGCTTCCCCGCGCCCGGGCTGGCGCCGTCGATGGGCACGACCTCGCCCACGAGGGTCCGCGCCTCGACCGCCGCGCTCTGGAAGGTCACGACGGTGCGCTCGGCCTCGACGCGAGCCGTGCGGATGGGCTTGGCGGCCTCCTGGGCGATGGTGCGGGCGAGCTCGTCGCGGTGGCGGACCATCGCGTGGGCGGCGGCGTCGAGGATCTCGGCGCGCTGCCACGGGGCGAGGGGGTCGGCGAGGGCGGCCACGCCCGCCCGGACGGCCCGCTCCACGTGGGAGGCGTCGCAGCGCGGCACCCTCCCGACCTCGGAGCCGTCGAAGGGCGAGCGGACCACGAGGTCCTCGTCGGTGGTGACGGTGTCGGCGCCGATGCGGACGGGACGCGTAGCAGGCATCTGGGGGCTCCGGTTCGAGAGGGGTGCGGTGGGTTGTATCACCCTTCCCGCCCCCGGCCCCCGGTACCCTGCGCGACCGTGCCGTCGAGCCCCTGGCCGTTCCTCGACCACCCCGGTCCTCTGGCGTTCGCCCACCGCGGCGGCGCCGGCGACTGGCCCGAGAACACCATGCCCGCCTTCGAGGGCGCCGTCGCCCTCGGCTACCGCTGGGTGGAGACCGACGCCCACGTGACCGCCGACGGCATCTGCCTCGCGTTCCACGACGACCGCCTCGACCGCGTCACGGACCGGACGGGCATCATCGCCGAGCTCCCCTTCCGCGAGGTGCGGGCCGCTCGGGTCGACGGGCGCGAGCCCATCCCGCTGCTCGAGGACCTCCTCGGCACCTTCCCTGCGGTCCGGGTCAACATCGATCCGAAGCACGACGCAGCGGTCGAGGCGGTGGTGGCCGTCGTGGAGCGGACCGGGGCGCTCGATCGCGTGTGCATCGGCTCCTTCTCCGACGCGCGGATCGCCCGGGCCCGCGCCGCGCTCGGGCCGCGCCTGTGCACGTCGCTCGGGCCTCGGGCGACGGCCCGCCTCCGAGGTGGCTCGTTCGGCCTCCCCGTGCGGCGGCTCCCCGGCGCGTGCGCACAGGTCCCCCACCGCTATCGGGGGGTCACGGTCACCGACCGCCGCTTCGTGCAACGGGCCCACCAGGCGGGCATCGACGTCCACGTGTGGACGATCGACGACCCCGACGAGATGCACGAGCTGCTGGACCTCGGGGTGGACGGGATCATGACCGACCGCCCGACGGTCCTCCGCGAGGTCCTCATCGAGCGCGGCGCCTGGTTCGGACCCGAGCGCACCGATCCGTGAGGGCGCCCGGGCGGCCGTGAACGGGGGCCGTCCTGTGGATGTCCTGTGCCTATCGCTGTGCGTTCGGACCGCGAACCTGGGGAGAACGGAGAAGGTTCGGGGACAACCCTGGGGATGGCGAAAAAGTCCTTGACCCGCTGGCGGCTGGGGGCGCAAGGTTGCCCTCGCCAGGCCGCACGGAGCGGCTCGGGCACCGGGCAGGAAGCCCACGGAGGAACCGACCAGCGTGCTGGGCGGGGAGGCCGGGGGTGGGTCCGGAGCCAGGGTCGCCACCGACGCCAGGTGGGTTCGGAGCGAACCACGCCGCCCTCGGGTGGCGGGGGGCGCATCGGATCCGGGAAGCCGCCGAAGCGCAGCGACCTCCGGGTCGACGTGTGGAGGCGACGGACCAGCCGGTTGCACGGCACGGGCCCCTCGGGGAGACCGGTCGAGCAACAGGTACCGCCGGTTGCACGGCACGGGCCCCTCGGGGAGACCGGTCGAGCAGCGGGCATCCGCCGCTGAGCGCACGGGCCTTCGGGCTCGAGGCGTCCGAGCGGTACGGTCGGCCCCGAGGAGCTGGCGAGGCAACTCGTCGGTTACTCGGGGCCACCACCGTTTTCGGGGTCGGTGCCGTGCGGGCGAGGACGAGCGGCTCACGCTCAAGTTCTCCCCCGCTCCGCCGACAGGTCGCCCCGAGCGGCCCGACCCTCCGGGCTGCGAGGAGCCCGCATGCGCATCACCGCCCGACCCCGCCCGCTCGTCGCCGCTGGCGCGCTCGTCGCTGCCGGCGCGCTCGTCCTCGGCTCGTGCGCGCTGCTCGGACGAGGAGGTGGCGACGACGACGCCACCTCCGGCGCCCGGGCCGAAGGGGTGCTGGGCGCGACCGAGAGCGGCCTCGCCGAGGCCGGGACCCCCCAGCGGGGCGGTCAGCTCGTCTACGGCCTCGAGGCCGAGGTGAGCGACAAGGGGTACTGCCTGCCCGAGGCCGAGCTCGCGATCTCGGGCATGCAGGTGGCGCGCGCCCTCTACGACACGTTGACGGTGCCCGACGCCGACGGTGGGTACGCGCCGTACCTCGCCAAGGCCGTCGACCACGACGACAGCTACCGGATCTGGACGATCGCCCTGCGTCCGGGCGTGGTGTTCCACGACGGGTCGAAGCTCGACGCCACCGTGGTCAAGAACAACCTCGACGCCTACCGAGGGGCCTACCCCGGTCGCAGCCCCCTGCTCTTCAGCTTCGTGCTCGACAACATCGACGACGTCGAGGCCGTGAACCAGACCACCGTGCGGGTCACGACCAAGAAGCCGTGGGTCGCCTTCCCGGCCGTCCTCTACGCGTCGGGACGCCTCGGGATCATGGCGCAGCGCCAGCTCGACGCGGACCCCACCGACTGCGCCACGAAGCCCATCGGCACGGGCCCGTTCTCGTTCGTGTCGTGGACGCGCGACGAGAGCCTGAAGGTCCGGCGCAACGCGAGCTACTGGCAGGAAGCACCCGACGGCGAGCCGTACCCCTACCTCGACGCCGTCGAGTTCCGCCCCATCCAGAACAGCGACGCCCGGATCGCCGCCCTGCAGCAGGGCGAGCTCAACATGTTGCACACCTCGACGTCGGCCGACATGGCCGAGACCCTCCCTGCGCTGCGCGACGCCGGCGTCATCAACCTGCTCGTCTCCGACGATCGCACCGAGGTCGCGTACCTGATGATGAACGCGTCGAAGGCTCCGCTCGGCGATCGACGCGCCCGCCTCGCCATCGCGCGGTCGATCGACCGGGAGGCGCTCAACGAGCAGGCGAACGAGGGCTACCCGGAGATCGCCGACGGCCCCTTCGCCGACGGCGTGCTCGGGCACCTCGACGACCCCGGGTTCCCGACCTTCGACCTCGACGCCGCCAAGGAGGGCGTCGCCGACCTCCAGGCCGACGGGGCCGACACGACGCTGTCGCTGCTGACCAGCGCAGGACCCGTCGCCGTGCGCCAGGCCCAGATCGAGAAGCAGATGCTCGAGGCCGCCGGCTTCACCATCGAGCTCGAGATCGAGACCGAGGCCGACCTCATCAAGCGGGTGATCGCCGGCGAGTACGAGCTCGCCAGCTTCCGCAACCAGCCGGGCGAGGACCCCGACATGGACCGGATCTGGTGGTACGGCAAGGGCA
>JAGQSL010000113.1 GCA_020439525.1 Acidimicrobiales bacterium
ACGTGGATGACGCCGTTGCTGGCCTCGATGTCGGTGGCGGTCACGTTCACCGTGGCGCCGTTCTCGTCGGTCAGGGTGACCGCATCGCCGTCGATGCCGACGGTGAGGGTGCCGCCCTGGACCGTCTCGACCTCCTGGCCGTCGCTCAGGTCGGCGGCCATGACCTTCCCGGCCACCACGTGGTAGGTGAGGATGGCGGCCAGCTGGTCCTTGTTGGCCGGGTCGAGCAGCGTGTCGAGGGTGCCGTCGGGGAGGGCGTCGAACGCCTCGTTGGTGGGCGCGAACACCGTGAAGGGCCCATCGCCCGAGAGGGTGTCCACCAGGTCGGCGGCCTGCACCGCCGCGACGAGCGTCGAGAAGTCCTCGTTGCCCGAGGCCACGTCGACGATCGTGCCCATCTCGGCCATGTCGTCGTCGGCCATCTCGTCGGCCATCGTGGTGGCGGTGTCGTCGGCCATCGTCGTGGCCGTGTCGTCGCTCGAGGCGGCCGGGGAGCTGTCGCTGCCATCCGAGCCGCACGCGGCGAGCGAGAGGATCGCCACGACGCCCAGCGCACCGAGCTTCAGGGGAAGGGAACGTGCACGCACTGTCATGTCTCCTGGGTTCCGCCGGCGGTCGCCGGCATCGGGTAGCGCCCGGACTACGACGCCGACCTCACCCCCGGATGGCAGAAAGCAGAAGAATCTTTCTTGAAATCTGCTTCGCATGATGACGGGTCCGCCCCTTGGCGCCCGCCCCTACCCCTCCTCCCACCGGGTGAGAACCGCTCACTCCCCCGCCGACCGGGGTCGGAGGCGGAAGACCCGGATGTTGCGGTCGGTCCGGGTCTCGTAGGTGGTCATCTGCGGGATGGTGGCCACGATCCGAGGCCACACCTGAGCCTTCTCCTCGTCGGAGAGGACCTCGGCGACGACCTCCAGGTGGCGACCGCGCAGCTGCACCTCGCCCCCACCGGCCGCCTCGAGGTTGTAGCGCCACGCGGGGTGGCGCTCTTGGCCCATGGCGCTCGCCACCACCAGGAACCCGTCGCCGTCGGCCTCGTAGGCCAGCTGCACCGTGCGCGGCTCGCCCGAGCGCCGACCGGGCACCGTCAGGGCGAGCATCGGCAGGGTCGGCACCCCCGTCGACGTGAACCGGCCGTTCGACCAGCGGAACAGCACCGGGTCGACCTTGGCGGCGAAGGACCGCACCAGCCACGAGCCGAAACGGGTGGCCGAGAGCCGGTTGACGAGGCGGGCGTACATGGTCGGGCTTGCTAGCACGGCCCGCACGGTCCGTCAGGGCTCGAGCAGCTCCGCGGGCAGGGGCGGGAGCTCCTGGATCGCCTCGGTGAGGTGGCGGACCCAGATCTCCTGCAGCTCTCCCAGGTAGGCCGAGTCCTCGTCGATGCGGTGCTCCTCGAGCTCGAGCGCGCCGTTGCGGTAGATCCCGAGGTCGTAGGGCGGGCCCACCGACAGGTTGGCCCGAGCGGTGCTCACCATCGAGCTGAGCGCCACCTTCGCCGCGGCCTCGAGCCGGAGCCGGGTGTGGACGGCGAGCTCGAGCATGAACTTGCCGTACTTGCTCTCGCCGATCTGGAGGAACGGCCGCTCGTCCGACGCCCGGATGTAGTTGCCCTCCGGATAGACGAGCAGCACGTCGGGGCGCTCCCCCGCGATCTGGCCACCGAGGAGGAACGTCGCCGTGGCATCGGCGCCGACCGCGCCCAGGCCGTCGCGGTGCGCCGCCACCACCTCCTGGCCCAGGCGCCCGATGTAGAGCGCCGCCTCGAAGAGGTGCCGCACGGTGGCCAGGCTCTCGGGCGCCTCCGCCGAAGCGAGATCGCGCTCGATGCGGTCGAGGACCTCCTGGGTGGTGGCCAGGTTCCCCGCCGACTGGAGCACGAAGAGCCGATCGTCCCCCGCGCGGATCACGTGCTGCTTGCGGTAGGTGCTCACGTTGTCGACGCCCGCGTTGGTGCGGGTGTCGGCCAGGAAGATGAGGCCCTCGTCGAGGCGGAGCGCCAGGCAGTAGGTCATGGACCGACGGTACCGGTGCGGCGGCCCCGCCCGGTTCGGCGCGTCAGGTCCCCGACAGGCCGGGCAGCGCCTTGACGACCAGCACGACGTCGTCTTGGGCGCCGTCGGGGAGCAGCTCGGCCAGCAGGTGGTCGGCCAGCTCCTGCACCGACGCACCGAACGCCGCCTCGGCCGCCTTGCCGAGCCGGTTCAGCCCCTCGTCGATGACCTCGCCACGACGCTCGACCAAGCCGTCGGAGAACAGGAGCAGCACCTCGTCGTCGCCGAGCTCCTCGGTGACCTCCCGGTGCACCACCCCGTCGATCGTGCCGAGCGGAGGGCCACCCGCGCCGTCGAGGCGGCGGTGGCCGTCGGCCCCCACGATCAGCGGCGGGAGGTGCCCCGCCCGGGCGTAGGTGATCGCGTGGTCGGCCCGGGCGATCACGGCGACCGCGACGGTGGCGCAGAACGCTCCGTCGACCGAGCCCGAGAAGTGGTCGAGCCCGGCGACGGTCTCGGCCGGCCCCCGGCCGTCGAGGAGCATCGCCCGCGCCGCGCTGCGCAGCTGCGACATCGAGGCGGCGGCATCGAGCCCGTGGCCCACGCAGTCGCCCACGACGAGGGCACGCCGGTCGCCACCGAGGTCGATGACGTCGTACCAGTCGCCGCCGACCGCCAGGCTCCCCTCGGCGGGGAGGTAGCGCGCCGCGACCGTCGGGAGGTCGCTCGCCGGCTTCAGCATGGCGGCCTGGAGCGTGTCGCCGATCTGGCGGTAGGTGCCCACCTCGACGGCTTGGTGGAAGGTGCGGTCGAGCGCGGCGCCGATCACCTGGGCGAGCACGGCCACGAACCCGGCGTAGGCGGCGTCGAACGGTCGCCCGGCGTTGAGCGAGGCGACGAGCAGCCCGTCGATCCCGCTGCCACCGGAGCCGAGCGCGACCACCACGTGGTCGGCCGGCGCCGCGTCGTCGCCCCATCCCAGGTCGCGGCGGCCGAGCACGACCGAGCCGCGCTCGGCTCGGAGCGCCTCCAGATCGATCGAGGTCAGGTCGGGACCATCGCCCCGCCGGGTCGAGGCCACGCGGATCGGCTGCTCGTCGACCCAGAGGTGCAGGTCGACCGCCGGCAGGTCGGGCGCGCCGGCACCGATGGCGCTGGCCGCACGGAGGCAGAGGTCCGCCGGATCGCCCGCCTGGAGGAGGGCCGCGCCCACCGCGGCCAGCAGTGCCATGCGTCGGCGCGACACCACCTCGTCGGTGGTCTCGCGGACCACGTCGAGCACCCCGGCGATGCGGCCGTCGTCGTCGGGCAACGGGCTGTAGCTCCAGGTGAAGTAGCACTCCTCCCGGAAGCCGTTGCGCTCGAGGATCAGCTGCTCGTGCTCCGACCAGGTGGGCGTGCCGGTCTCGAGCACCTGGCGGAACATGGGCTCGATCACGTCCCAGATCTCCTGCCACACCTCCGCGGCTGGCGCCCCGAGGGCGGCGGGGTGCTTCTCCTCGCCGAGGATCGGTCGGTAGCCGTCGTTGTAGATCTTGACGAGGTCCGGGCCCCACACCACCAGCATCGGGAACCTCGAGGTGAGGCAGATGCCCACGGCGGTCCGCAGGCTGCGCGACCAGGTCTCCGTGGGCCCCAGCGAGGTCGCGGCCCAATCGAACGACCGGCAGCGCTCGGCCATCTCCGACCCCTCGAGGCTGGCGATCCACGGGGGTCGGTCAGTTGTCGGTCCCTCGGCCATGGCCCTGCCCTTCGCCAGCCGACGCTAGCGCCGCGCTGACGCGGCCGGCCATGGACGCAGATGGAGAGGTGCCAGAAGGGGGCGACGTGCCACCGAACCACTCCGATGGGTGAGCACAGAGCGCCCCGCCCCGGGACCCCGCCGGATCGTCGGGCAGGGTGCCATCGCTAGCGTCTCGTCCGTGCCCGCCCGCCGCCTCCTCGTGGACCCCGACGCCATCGATCCCGACGCCATCGCCGCCGGTGCCGCGGCGCTGCGGGCCGGCGAGCTCGTGGCGTTCCCGACCGAGACGGTGTACGGCCTGGGGGCCGTTGCCACCGACGAGGAGGCCGTCCGCCGGATCTTCGCCGCGAAGGGGCGGCCGAGCTCGGATCCCCTCATCGTCCACGTCCTGCCCGATGCCGACCTCGGCGCCGTCGCCGGCGGCGAGCGCACCGACGTGGAGCGTCGCCTGGTCGACGCCTTCTGGCCGGGCCCGCTCACCCTGGTCGTGCCGAGGGGCCAGGCCATCGGGCCCACGGTCACCGCCGGTGGGCCGTCGGTGGCCGTTCGCTCGCCCGCCCACCCGGTGGCGCTGGCCCTGCTCGCGGCCACGGGCGCGCCGATCGCGGCGCCGAGCGCCAACCGCTTCAGCTACGTCAGCCCCACCTCGGCCGACCACGTGGTCCACGACCTCGGCACCGCCTGCGCGGTGATCCTCGACGGGGGGCGCACCACCTGGGGCATCGAGTCCACCGTCGTGGTCGAGCGCGACGGCACCCTCGTGGTGCTCCGCCACGGCGCGGTCACCGCCGAGGAGCTCGAGGCGGCGGTCGGCGACCTGGTGGCCGTGGTCGATCCGGCCGCCGAGGTCGACGACGGCGCCGCGGCATCGCCCGGGCGCCTGGCGCGCCACTACGCCCCCGCCACACCGACCATCGCCGTCGCGCCCCGTGCGGTCGCCGACGATGCATCGGCAGCCCTGCCTCCCCGGACGACCTACCTCGGGCTCGGGGGCCGGCCCTCGCACCTCCCGGCCGCGGTGCACTTCGAGGCCCTCGCCCCGCCCGGCGACCTGGTGGGCGCGGCGTGGTCGCTCTACGACGCGCTGCGGCGCATCGACGCCGAGGCGGCGACCGACCTGCTGCTGGTCGAGCTGACCGGGGAGGCCGGCCTCGGGCGCGCCCTCGACGACCGGATCGGCCGCGCCGCCTCGGGCCGGAGGGCCCGCACGGCGGGTGAGCTGGTCGTCCTCCTCGGGGATTGAGCGGCGCGACCGCTCGCATCCGGCGCCGAGCGGCCGATGGGAGTCGGATGATGTCCGACCGGAACCGCCGGCTCGCCCAGCGCCACGAGGTGCAGACGACGCCGATCCGGTGGCGCGTCGCCAAGCGCCGCCGCAACGGTGCCGCCGGACGCGTCGTGACCGCCGACGCGGCGGTCGTCGAGGTGTCGTCGGTCGGCGCCGGGATCGTGTGCCCGCGGGAGTACATCGCACCGGTCGGCACGTTGGCCGAGATCTTCTACCGGGACATGAGGGGCTTCGTGCTCGTCCGTCGGGCCGAACCGATCCCGGGGGCCGATCACCTCGTGCGCTACGGCGTGGAGTACGTGACCACGTCGGCCAACACCATCGGGGTGGCGCTCCACGAGCTGGCCGAGCCCGAGGTCCAGGTCGATGCCACCGGGCGCACGCCCATCGCCTGGCAGAGCCCACGGCCCTAGGGCTGGGGCACCGGCTGCTCGTCGACCACCTCGGGCGCCTGCAGCCGGCCGTCGGGTGAGGCACCGTCGGCGTCGTCGATGGCGCTCAGGTCCATCGCCGACCAGTCGTCCCAGTCGACGAGGTTCGTGTAGAAGCCGTCCTGCGTGAAGTCGCGGACGTAGGGCGCGGCGTCGATGGAACCGTCGCCGTCGAGGTCGAGCGGCGTGCCGCAGACCCCGGCCGCCTCGACCACGGCGCGCTCGTCCACCGCCACCCGGTCGCCGGTCGAGTAGGCGAGGACCCCATCGCCCACGGCGTCGCACGTCACGTCGATGCCGGGGAACTGGAAGCGGTAGTTCATCACCGAGTTGTAGTTGGGCTTGTAGTTCGGCAGGTCGAACTGGCCGCCGTGGCGCAGCCCGAGGTTGTGGCCCACCTCGTGCATCACGGTGTTCGCCGTGTTCACCGTCGACGAGAAGCACTGGAGCGAGACGATGAGGTCGTCGCCGTCGATCTCGGCCTGGCCCGAGCTGTTGGAGGTCTGGTTGTAGCGGTGGACGCCGAGGACGTAGTGGAAGAGGCCCTCGCGGTTCGCCGCGAAGTTGGCCTGCTTGAGCGTCGTGTACTCGACGCTGTTCACGCCGGAGGAGAGGACGCCGTCGGCGTCCGCGACCAGGTTCCCGCCCGTGAGGGCCCCGCCCTGGCCGGCGTCGACCACGACGCGCACCCCGTCGACGCCGTCGGGGTTGGCCACGGGCGCGGCGGCGAACGCGTCGGTGAGCCGGGCGATGGCGGCGGCCGAGGGCCGGTGGGTGTGGGCGCCGCAGTCGTTGGCGTCGTCGAACCAGTCGAACTCGAACAGCAGGTCTCGGTGGTTCGGGCTCACGCCGAAGCTCGGGAGGTCGAGGCCGAGCGCAGTGCCCAGCACCTCATCGCCGTCGCGGAGCCCGTCGCCGTCGCTGTCCGCCCGCACGGGGCTGGTACCCGTGTCGCCGGCCGAGACGAAGGCGCCCGTCCCGGTCTCCACGGCATCGAGGAGGCCGTCGGCATCCGCGTCGTGGGTGGCCGAGCAGCCGGCGCTGCCGCCGGGCCCGAAGGAGCTGGTGGGGGTGAACGTCGCCGTCAGCACCCCCTCGGCGAGGCCCTGGCTCCCCGCGCCCTTGGCCGAGACCGAGGTGATCCGGATCGAGTGCTGGACCCCGGCCGAGAGGTTCAGCAGGGTGCACGCCGTGGCCGGGGCGCCGATGGTGGCGACCAGGGATCCGTCGACCTCGACGCGATAGCCCCCGACCTCCTCGCCGTCGCCGGTGATGGTGGCCGCCGGCCACCGCAGGACGGGCACGCCCTCGACGACGGTCGTGGTCGCCGTCGCCCCCGACGGGAACGTCGGGATGCAGGCGGCCAGCCCGGCCCCGATCGCCACGATGGCCACCAACCCGATGATGCGTCGCACCCGACGCCCCCCTCCTCGGGCGTGCGCCCGTGCCCTTCCTGGTGCTCGAGCTCGACCGGGCGGCGCCGGCGCCTCGAGCGGACGCTCAGAGCGCCCAGCAGTTCATCCGCACCGAGCCACCGGCCAGGGCGTCCTTCACCCCATCGGCAACCGCGCCGTCGAGGATGAGCCCGAGGTGCCCGGGCAGGCGGGCGAAGCACTGGTCTTGCACGGCGATGTTGGCGATGTTGCCGTCCTTGGCCAGGAACGAGGTCGTGTAGGGCGTCACGATCAGGTCGACCTTGGTGGCGATCGAGGTGTAGCGGACCGAGCCGATGGTGTCGTCGCCGGCGTTCAGGTCGTTCAGGAAGCCCGAGCCCCGGGCCATCTGCTCGCACGAGGTGATGCCGACGCACGAGCCGAACGTCAGGAACTCGGCGATGTTCGCCAGGTTGGTGCCGTAGTTGGGCGTGCCGAGCATGATCAGCGAGTCGACGCTCGACGCCCCGCCCAGGCTCTTCACGTAGTACCGGCTGACCAGGCCGCCCATCGAGTGGGACACGAGGTCGACCTTGGCCGCACCCGTGCGAGCCTTGACCGAGGCCACGGTGGCGGCGAGGCGGGCGCTGTTGGTGCGGATGTCGCCGAGCCCGTAGTCGGGATAGGTGAGCAGGGTGACGTCGTAGCCGGCACGGCGGAGCCGGTCGCGCAGCGGGAGGTAGCCGGTGTCGATGATCGGGCCGGTGGTGAACCCGGGCACGATGACCACCGGGTCCTTGGCGGCGGCGCCCGCCGGCGAGGCCGGCAGCGCGACCAGGCCGAGGACGCTGGCCACCAGGGCGACGACGACGAGCAGTCGGCGGACGATCATGCGGTTCACTCCCCTGTCGGGCGACCTCCCACGGCGGTCGCGCGAAGCCGCAGGCTAGCCATGACCGACGTCACACGCCGGGATGGATCGAGGCGTCCACGGTCGATGCCGCCGACGCCGACGGCAGGAGGCCGAAGCGGTAGCTCGCCGAGGTGATCGAGCCCATGAAGCTCGCCTCGTGGTACATCCGCACGCCGGCCTCGTCCTCGGCGGCGCCGACGGCCACGAAGAGGGGCACCAGGTGGTCCTCGGCCGGGTGGGCGATCCGTGCGCTCGGCGCCGCCGCCCACCGCCGGAGGCGGGCGCTGCGCTCGGCCACCGGCCCGGCGGCCACCGCGTCGGTGAGCCACGCCTCGAACTCGGCCGAGGGCCGGGCCCCCGCAGCGCCGAAGAGCCGCAGGTTGTGGAAGGAGAAGCCGCTGCCCACGATCAGCACCCCCTCGTCGCGAAGCGGGGCGAGCGCGCGCCCCACCGCGAGGTGCTCGTCGACGTCGTAGCCGTGGCGCATCGACAGCTGCAGGATCGGGACGTCGGCATCGGGCCAGGCCACGTACAGCGGGGCGAACACCCCGTGATCGAAGCCGCGCCGGTCATCGGCCCGGGCCTCGATCCCGGCCGCACCCAGCAGCTCGAGCACGCGGGCGGCCACCTCGGGCGAGCCGGGCGCCGGGTACTGGAGGTGGTACGTGAACTCGGGGAAGCCGCCGTAGTCGTAGAGCATCGGCGGGTGCGGGCTCGACTGGACCGTGAAGGCCGGCTCCTCCCAGTGCCCCGAGATCACGAGCACAGCGCGCGGGCGCACGCCGAGCTCTCGGGGGATCTGGCGCAGCGACGCCGAGAGCGGGCCGAAGTCACCGGGCAGCAGGTCCTCGATCCACGGCCAGGGCCCGCCGCCGTGCGAGATGAAGTAGGTGGGCAGCCGGGCGTCCATGCCCCCATCCAACCCGATCTCGTCCGCCGCTGCGCCCGACCGTGCGTCCGGGCCAGCGTTCTCCACCCCAAAGGCGCGCCCCTGGCGCACGAACCCGGCACAGAACCCACGCCCACCACCCACCAGCGTTCTCCACCCCGAACCCGCGCCCCTGGCGCACGAACCGGGCACAGAAGGCGAGCGGCGGGCGCGGGAGCGATCCGTGGCGCCCCCCGACCCGGGCCGATCGGCCCGGGCCGGGGCGGGTCGCCCAGGGTCAGCGGAGGTCGAAGCGGTCGAGCTCCATCACCTTGGTCCAGGCCGCGGCGACGTCGCGGGCGAAGCGCTCGGCGCCGTCGCCCGCCGCGTACACCTCGGCGATGGCCCGGAGCTGGGAGTTCGAGGAGATGGCGAGGTCGACGGATGTGGCCGTCCAGCGCAGGTCGCCCGAGGCCCGGTCGCGCCCCTCGTAGCGGTGCTCGCCCTCGGCGGCAGGCGACCAGACCGTGCCCATGTCGAGGAGGTTGACGAGGACGTCGTTGGAGAGCACGCCGGGCCGATCGGTGAGCACCCCGTCGGCCGAGCCCCCGGTGTTGGCGCCGAGAGCCCGCAGCGCGGCGACGAGCACGGTCATCTCCGGCGCCGTGAGGCCGAGCAGGTTGGCCCGGTCGACGAGCAGCGTCTCGGGACGGAGCTTCTCGCCGGGCTCGAGGTGGTTGCGGAACCCGTCGGAGCGCGGCTCGAGCACGGCGAACGAGTCGACATCGGTCATCTCGGCGGTGGCGTCGGTGCGCCCGGGCGTGAACCCCACCGCGACCTCGTGGCCGCCCGCCCGAGCGGCCGCCTCCACCGCCGCGGTGCCGCCCAGCACGATGAGGTCGGCGAGCGACACCCGCTTGCCCCCGGACTGGGCGGCGTCGAAGCCCTCCTTGATGCCCTCGAGCACCGGCAGCACGGCGGCGAGCTGCTCGGGGTCGTTGACCGCCCAATCCTTCTGCGGGGCGAGCCGCAGGCGGGCGCCGTTGGCACCGCCACGCAGGTCGGTGCGCCGGAAGCTCGACGCCGCCGCCCAGGCCGTGGCCACGAGCTGCGAGGTGGTGAGCCCCGAGCCGAGCAGCTGCTCCTTGAGGGTGGCGATGTCGTCGTCGTCGACGAGCTCGTGGTCTCGCTCCGGCACCGGGTCCTGCCAGAGCTGCGCCTCGGGCACCCACGGGCCGACGAGGCGGGTCACCGGCCCCATGTCGCGGTGCAGCAGCTTGTACCAGGCCTTGGCGAAGGCGTCGCCCAGCTCGTCGGGGTGCGCGAGGAAGTGCCGGGAGATGGGCTCGTAGACCGGGTCGAAGCGCAGGGCGAGGTCGGTGGTCGCCATCATCGGGGCGTGGCGCTTCGCGGGGTCGTGGGCGTCGGGCACGGCGTCGGCGCCGGCCCCGTCCTTCGGCTTCCACTGCTTGGCCCCGGCCGGGCTCTCGGTCAGCTCCCACTCGTAGCCGAAGAGGGTCTCGAAGTAGCTGTTGTCCCACTCGATCGGCGTCGGCGTCCACGCCCCCTCGAGGCCGCTGGTGATGGCGTCGCCGGCCACGCCCGAGCCGTAGGTGCTGATCCAGCCGAGGCCGCCCTGGTGCACCGGGCAGCCCTCGGGCTCGGGTCCCACGAGCGACGGATCGCCGGCACCGTGGCACTTGCCGAAGGTGTGGCC
>JAGQSL010000114.1:0-438 GCA_020439525.1 Acidimicrobiales bacterium
GGGCAGCGCGCCGGCGCCCTCGCGGTCGCCGGCCGCCGCCCGCGCCCAGGCCGTGCCGCGCACGCCCTCGGACGTGAACAGCTCCACCACCGGGACCCCGAGCCCGTCGCGCTCGTCGAGGGCGGCCCGCGCGGCGTCGGCCCGCCCGAGGAGCGCCTCGGCGACGGCGAGGTGGCTGAGGCCCAGGGCGAGGGGCCGGTGCCACGAGGTGCCCCGGCACAGCGCCGTCTGCTCGAGGAGCCAGCGGCGGGCCGTGGCGGCGTCGCCCCGGGCGAGGTTGGCCGTCCCGAGGGCGCGGGCGAACCACATCTGGGCGATGCGGTTGAGGCTGGCCACCGACGCTCGGTAGCCGAGGTCGCCGAGGGCCAGGGCGTCGTCGAGGTGGCCGGCGTTCACGAGCGCCTCGACCTTGATGAGGAGGTGGAAGGCCGGGCTGTT
>JAGQSL010000114.1:531-20242 GCA_020439525.1 Acidimicrobiales bacterium
CGACGGCGATCGCCGCCATCACCGCCACCTTCGGGTCGTCGGAGGCGAGCAGGGGCTCGGCGAGGGCTCGGGCCTCCCGCACCCGTCCCGACCACATGCACATCGCGGCGCGGGCGTAGCGCAGCATCTCCTTCAGGTGCGGATCGGCCACCTGATCCTCGGCCTCGAGCACCTGCGCCTCCACGTCGAGGGGGTCGCGGCTGGCGAAGAACCACACGCCGGCCCGGGTGCGGTGGAGGCTGGTGAGCGCGGGGTCGCTCAGCAGGCCCGGGCGGGCCATCGCCGGTTCGGCGATGGCGTCGCCCTCCTCGAACTCGCCGAGCGCGTAGTGCGCCTCGGCGAGGAGGTTGGCGGCATCGGCGAGCCCGGCGTCGTGGGCGAGGCGGGCCAGGCGGGCGGCGCCCACCCAGTCGTCGTGGTGGCGGGCGACCTCGGCGCTGCGGAGGATCCGGTCGGCGTCGGTCGGGATCCCAGCCAGCACCTGCCAGCGGATCAGCGGCCCGGCGTCGGTGGCCCGCCGAGCACCGGTCGCGGCCAGGGCCCCGGCGAGGCGACGGGCCCCCTCCCGTCGGGCGCCCTCCTCGAGCGAGGCCCGCAGCACCTCGCCGTACAGGGGGTGGGCGAGGCGGACCTCGGCCCGCCGGCCGCTCTCCTCGACGCGGATGGTCCCGGTGCGCTCCAGCTCCTCCAGCGCCTCGAGGGAGGTGAGCTCCTCGAGCAGGTCGAGGCCCAGCGGCTCGCCGAGGGCCACCAGCTCGAGGGCCTCGCGGGCACCGGGTCCGAGGGTGGCGAGGCGGGCGTGGATCCGCTCGGCGAGCTCCTCGGTCTGGGGGAGGGCGCCGCGCAGCTGCCAGACGCCGCCGACCGGGTGCAGCGAGCCCTCGGCCACGCCGCCGATGATCAGCTCGCGCAGGTAGAGCGGGTTGCCACCCGACAGCGCCAGCAGCTGGGCGGACGCGATCCCGTCGACGGGGCCCAGCACGCGGGCGAGCAGCGCGGCGCCCTCTTCCGGCGAGAGGTCATCGACCACCACCGTGCGGCTCTCGTCGGCCGCGCGGAGCGCGCCCAGCGCATCGGGCAGGGAGGTGCCGAGCCGGGCGGTGAGCACGAGGCGCACCGCGCCCGACTCGACCAGACCCACCAGCGCCGTCGCGGACGACGGGTCGAGCTGGTGGGCGTCGTCGAGGTGGAGCAGCGCCGGCCCCGGCGCGTCGTGCTCGGCCGCCAAGGCCCGGCGCAGCCCTCCGATCACGGCGTGGGGGGTCGCCGACTCGCCGATCGGCACCAGGTGCGCCAGCGCGCCGAGCGGGACGGGCCGCGTCGCCTCGGTCGCGCGCGCCGTGGCCGTCGTCCAACCGGCGGTGCGCCGCCGCTCCGTGAGCTCGCGGGCGAGACGGGTCTTGCCGCTCCCGGCACCGCCCAGGAGGAACAGGGCGCGGGCGCCGGTCTCGAGGGCGGCCTCGAGGGCCTGGAGCTCGTCGTCGCGTCCGACGAGCGGCCACGCCCCGGCGACGCTCGCCGCCGTCGCCCCGAGCTGCCCCTCCTCCATGGTGGGGTGAAGCGTACGCACCCCCGGACGGGTCGGGGCGCGTGCATCGGTGGGCCCGCGTCGGCGGCGGAGCGGCGCGGGCCCACCGAGCGATCGGGATCAGTCGTCGTCGACGATCGTCCCGAAGCCGAGGCCGAAGAAGCCACCGATCGTGGCGTTCTTCGGGGAGGTGAACGAGACCACGACGAGCTCGTCGCCCTCGACCGCCTTGTCGCCCGCCACCTTGATCGAGATGGTCTTGGCGGTCTCGCCGGGCTGGAAGGTCACCGTGCCGGTGGCGGCGACGTAGTCGCTCCCCGGCGTGGCGCTGCCGCCGAGGCCCTGCACCACGATCGTGGTCCAGGTGGCCTTCACGACCTTGCTGCTCGGGTTCGAGAGCCCGACCGGCACCTTGAGGCTGCGGGTGCCGGCGTTGCCCTCGACGACCGAGCCGGCGCCCGGCAGGACCGTCGGCACCGGGTCGTCGTCGGCGATGGTGGCGACCCCCAGCCCGTAGAAGCCCCCGAGCTCGGCGTTGGTCGGCGCGTCGAAGGCGACGAGCACGAACTCGTTCGGTTCGTCGGTCACGTCGCCGATCACCTCGAGGGCCACGGTCGCCTCGGTCTCGCCCGGGGCGAAGGTGACGGTGCCGCTGGTGGCCACGTAGTCGACGTCGGCCTGGGCCTGGGTGGTGCCGCCGTTGGGCGCCTCCAGGGTGTGCCAGGTCGCGGTCACGGGCACGGTCGTCGGCTCGGAGAGGGCCACCGGCACGTCGACGGTCGTGGTGGCCTCGTCGCCCTCGCCCACGGTCGCGCTGCCGGGCACCACCGTGGGCACCACCGGCGTCGTCCCGCCGACCGTGATCAGCGCGGCATCCGCCGCGCTGTCGCCGGCGTCGTCGGTCGCGGTCACCGACACGAGCGCCACGCCCGCGCCGTCGTAGGCATGGCTGCCGGTGCAGGTCCCGTCGGCCAGGTCGCCGGGCTCGCTCGTCCCGTCGCCCCACGAGATCGCGCAGGTGACGGTGTCGAACGGACCGGGATCGACGACGGTGGCGCTCAGGTCCACGGTCTCGCCGACGCCGACCTCGTCACCGGTCGAGGGCACGTCGATCGACACCGCCGGCGGCGCGTTCTGCACGAAGAAGTCGACGTCGGTGTCCCAGTCGCTGCCGCCCTCGACGTCCCAGCCGTCGACGCGGGCGACGTACTCGCCCTCGTTCGGGCAGATGGCGTGGACCACGGCGACCGCACCGCCCGGCCCCACCGGCTGGCGAGTCGACGGGACCACCTCGCAGGTGCCGGTGGTGCCGTTGATGCCCTCGACGGTCCAGCTGGTGGTCTTCGAGTCGGCGGTCGCCACCCAGCCCAGGGCCGACGCGTCGAGCGCGATGGGCGAGCCCTCGACCCCGGTGAAAGGCGGGTTCTCGTTGTCCGAGCCGATGCCCGTGGAGCCGGGCGGCGGCGGGGTCGTGGTGCTGGTGCACGAGTCGTCCTCGCCGTCGACCAGCAGGTCGTCGTCGTTGTCGACCCCGTCGTTGCACGACTCGGGCTTGGTGGTGCCGAGGCTGCCGCCCTTCAGCATCACGAAGGAGTCGAGGATCTGGTCGCTGGTGTCGGCGATGGCGAGCTTCATGTGGTTGGTCACGCCGGGCTGGACGGTCGCCGTGCAGATCATCTCCACGCTGAGGCCGTCGGCCTCGATGTTGATCGGGTTGGCGACCGGGGCCGAGAACGCGTTGTCGCGGAACAGCTGGGGGTTCACGGCGTCGTTGATGGTGTCGATGCTGACGGGGTCGCCGCCGGGCGTCGTCGCGCAGTTCTGGCCGTTGACGTAGAAGGCGAACACGTCGTTGAACAGGTTCACCCACTCCAGGTACTCGTCGGACGCCCACGTGTAGGTGAAGTAGATCGTGTCGGCGGTGGGCACGAAGTCGAACTCCAGCGATGCCGCGTCGAAGGTGATCGGGTTCACCGTCTGGGTGTCGGCGATCAGCGCGTTCAGGTCGGCGTCGTCGCCGCCGCCCATGTCGCCGGTGATGCCGTCGGACGAGTTGGGCCCGACGATGTTGGCGATGTCGCCGCTCGAGAGGATGATCCCGTCGTTGAACGACACCACGGCCGGGTCGACGACGTGGATGGTTCCGGCCTGGGCTGCGGCCCCGGTGTAGCTCACGTTCGAGACCGTCACCCCGTCGCCCACGAGGCTGGCGGCGAGCGCCGCGGGGGTGACCCCGACGCTGGCGAGGTCGGCGGTCGTGATGCCGTTCCCCACCGTGGCGGCTGCGCCGCCGCCCCCTCCGGCGCCGCTCGCCGTGCCCCCGGGGAGCACGAGGGCTCCCAGGGTGAGCCCGGCGACGGCGAGCAGCCCTGCTCGTCGACCTCGTGCGCGCATGTGACGTGTCCCTCTCGTCGTGGTTGCCGGGACCGTACGGAGGCGCGGGTGAGCGGTGATACCCCCCTGGGTAAGCGTTCGGTTAAGGCGGCCGGGTCAGCAGCCCTGCTGGGTGGGGTCGGGGCCGAGGGGGTTGCCCACCTGGTTCCCCGACTCGCACACGCCCACCGAGCCCGGGTATCGGCCGATCTCGCTGCCGTTCAGGATCGAGTTGTCCACGACCACCACGTCGCGGCTGGCCTTGGCATCGACCAGCGCCATGTCGCGCAGCGGCTTGGCCACCACCGCGTTGCCCTCGAAGCGCAACCCGTCGATGCCCTGCACCCGGGCGAGCATCCCGAGCGGGTTGCCGCCTGGCGTGTCCGACGTGTTGCCGATGAACTCGTAGTCGCGGCGGTGGTAGGTGGTCGGGTCCGCGGGGTCGGGCAGGGGTGAGTTGAGGATCTGGGTGTTGAAGTGCATCCCCACCAGGCGGTTCCACCGGAAGTGCACGCCCTCGGTGATCGAGTCGTTGGCGTTCGAGAACCAGGCGGTGCCCGAGGGGCCGTTGAACGTGTTGCGGTCCACGAACACGTCGCGGATCACATCGGTCGTGTAGTTCGGCTCGATGTCGATGTGCGAGCGGGTCACGTTGGAGAACGTGTTGGCCCGCACGTACACGCCGGAGCCCCGCGTGATGCCGATCCCCTGGCGGCCGTTGCCGCTCAGCGCGCCGTGGTCGTCGCCGAACGTGCTGTTCTCGATGGTCGAGTCGTCCGAGCCCTGCACGTACACGTAGTCGCCCTGCACCCGGTCGGCCCGCACGCCGTCGAGCACCGTGCCCCGGTTGCCGGCACCGAGGCGGAAGCCGTGGTTGCCCTCCATCGGGGTGATGGTCCCGGTCACCACGAAGCCGCCGTCCACGCGCAGGTTCCGCACCAGCACGTTCGTGCTGGCCTCGATGTGCACGCGCGAGTTCAGGTACGGCCACTCGTGGGCCACCACCGGGTTCGGCGGCAGGTAGCGGCAGTCGTCGTAGGCGATGCCGTCGTCGCTCTGGTCGTCGCACCCGTCGGTGAAGGCCTCGAGGCTCGAGCCGTTCCCGTCGATGGTGAGCGCGCTCCGGCCCAGCACGATCAGCGGCACCTCGGTGCGGAAGCAGCGGCCGGCGGGGAAGCGGGCGACGGACCCGTCGGGCAGCGAGTCGATCCACGCCTGGATGGCGGCGCTCTGGTCGGGCTGGTCGGCAGCGCACTCGTCGCGGCCCTCGATCTCGGCGGGCAGGTCGTGCACTTCGCCGCGCCACAGCAGGAGCCGGGGGCGGACGGCATCGCTCGGGTCCTCGCGGGTGGCGAACGCCGTGGGGGTGGGGCCCGATCCGATCAGGGCGAAGGCCCGATGGCCCGCTCGGACGGCCGAGGTCACGTCGACCTGCAGCGGACCGGCCTCGGTCGGGGCCAGGGTGGTGATGCGGTTCAGCAGCTCGGGCCGATCGTCCCAGGTGATCGTGGACTCCGAGAACGGGTCGCTCGACCAGAGCTCGACGGGCGACCCGGCCCGGGTGACGTCGAGCTCGAGCAGGGCGGAGGTCACCGTCCACGGCTCCGAGGGCACCTTGAACGCGACGTGAGCGCTCGAGGTCGTGGTGCCGTCGTCGACCGCCGCCATCTGGGTGCCGGCCGTGCCGTTGGTGCTGGCGCCCGATGCGTCGTCGGTGCTCACCTCCGCATCGGCCTTCGGCGCCATGGCGGTGGCGCCGTCGGGCACGGGTTCGCAGGCGGACAGAGCGCCGACGCCGAGCAGACCGGCGAGCGCGACGAGGAGGAGGCGGCGGGGTTGCACCCTTCGGGCATCGGCGCCTCGGGCTCTCGCCTTCAGCGCGATGGGTCGAACGACCCCGGTGGTCTCCGGTCACCCGGGCCGAGGCCCAGGTCAGACGATCGGCTCGGAGGCCACGCCCATCGCCTCCTGGTAGGGGGCGGCGCGCTGGCGCAGCGCGTCGCCGTCGAGGCCGGTGTCGGCGAAGCGGTACCGGGTGCCGCCGCCACCGCCGTCGCCGGGGTGCTCGGCGAGGAACGCCCGCATGCGGCCCTCGGCCTCGGGCGCGAGGTCTCGGCCCAGCGCCGCGTACACCTGCTGGACCGTGGCGATCGGGTCGGCCACGAAGTCACGGAACTGGACGTCGACGATCCGCTCGGGCGCGATCACGCCCCGGGCTCGGGCGTCGAGGCCCCGATCGAGGCCGAGGAAGATGTCGTCGACCAGCTGGCGGGCGATCTCGGGCAGGTCGGGGTCGTCGGTGGTCATCCGGCGCAGGTGGGCGTAGAGCGCGCTCACCGAGGTGATCACCTTGATCGGGTCGCGGTGGGTCTGCACCACGATGGCGTCGGGGTGCTCGGCGGCGAGGGCGTCGAGCGACCACAGGTGGCCGGGCGACTTCAGCAGCCACTGCTGTCCCTCGGGCTCGAGCGCCTCCAGGTGCTGGAGGTACTGGCGGTGCCAGGCGTACGCCGGGGCCAGGTCGGCCTCGTGGAGCAGCCAGCGGTTGTAGCTCGGCACCCGGAACTGGACGTCGAAGATCATCGACCGGAAGTCGCCGCCGGTGATGCGGACGCACTCCTGGGCGAGGCGGGCCCCCATCGGGTGGAACGCCGTGAACCCGGGCACGACCAGGTCGGCCATGGCCAGCACCGCGTCGACCTCCTCGATCCGAGGGTCGTGGTCTCGCGTCGCCGGGTCGGGTGGCGGGAGCGGGCGATCCACCTCCCAGGTGAGCGGGGCGCGCAGGGCGGGATCGAGGGCGAGGAGGTCGAAGAGGATCGTGGTGCCGGTGCGGGGCTGGCCGACGATGAAGATCGGCCGCTCGATCGCCCGCTCGGCCACCTCCGGGTGGGCCGTCCGGTAGGCGGTGATGCCGGCCCGGTTCGCCAGGTAGTCGACGATCGCGCCGGCGGCGACCTCCACCCCGAGCTCGTGGAGCCGCGCCTCCTCGTGGAGCGCGCCCAGGAGGCGGTCGAGGCCCTCCTGCCAGGTGTCGGCGCCCAGGTCGTCGCCCCCGGCGCGATCGAGCGCCTCCTCCACGAGCCGGTCCCGGTCGAGCCGTTCCATCCCCACGCGCGTCCCCTGTCCCCTCGGTCCCGGTCCGCTCGGTCCCGCTCGGAACCTACCGGTGCCGCCGCGGACCTGCCCGGGTCGGGGGTCGGTGTGCACGTCTGCGCACCCCATGAGGAGATGTGCACACCGGCACCGCTCCGAGCGCTCGCGTCGGGGTGCCGGTACGGTCCCCGGGGGCCGGGGCGACCGAGCGCTGGGGGATCGGCGATGGGAGACGAGACGGTGCGGGCGTGGCAGGCCGCCGAGTTCGGGCCGCCGACCGAGGTGCTGCGGTTGGTCGAGGTGCCACGCCCGGTGCCCGGACCGGGCGAGGTCGTCGTCCGCCCGCAGGCGGTGCCCCTCAACCTGAACGACCTCGAGCGCATCGCCGGAGGGCCGGTGATGGTGCCCGTCGAGCACCCGATCGTCCCCGGGATGGAGGTCATGGGTGTGGTCGAGGCGTGCGGCGAAGGGGCCGAGGGCCTGGCCGGCCGACGCGTGGTCGCCACCACCAAGCAGGCCTGCGGCGGCTGGGCCGAGGCGGTGGTGTGCCCGGCGGCGTCGACGTTCCCCGTCCCGGACTCGATCGCCCTGCCCGACGCCGCCGCCTTCTACTTCCCCTTCCACCTCGCCTGGCTGGGGTTGGTCGACCGCGCCCACCTCCAGGCCGGCGAGACCGTGCTCGTCCACGCCGCGGCCGGCGGGTCGGGGAGCGCGGCGGTGCAGCTGGCCACGCACCTCGGCGCTCGGGTGCTCGCCACGGTCGGCTCGGCCGAGAAGGCGGCGGTGGTCCGAGACCTCGGGGCCGACGTGGTGATCGATCGCACCGCCGAGGCCTTCGAGGAGGTGGTGCTGGCCGAGACCGGCGGCGAGGGCGTCGACGTCGTGTTCGACAACGTGGGCGAGGCGGTGTTCGAGGCGTCGCTGAAGGCCACCGCCTACGACGGGCGCTACCTGATGATGGGCTTCGCGTCGAACAAGGCCGTGGCCGACGAGCCCTTCGTCGTCCCCCGCCGGGTGATCCTCTCGAACATCAAGCTGGCCGGGGTGCTGTTCGCCTACGCGCCCGACGACGTCCGGTCGCTGGTGAAGCAAGCCATGGGCTGGAACTTCGCGTCGGCCGAGCGCGGGGCGGCGATCCACCGCGAGGTGGTGGCCCTGGTCGAGCAGGGTGCGGTGCGCCCGCTGGTCGGCGAGACCGTCGCGTTCGAGGACCTCCCGGCGGCCATGGAGCGGATGGCCGCCGGCCGGACCATCGGCCGCACCGTCGCCCTCCTCTGAGCGCGCCGCCGCCCCCCCGTTCTGCCGTGGTGGGTGGTCGTGGACGACCGGTGCGAGCGGCAGAACCGATGCCCTCCCGTTCTGCCGTGGTGGCTGGTCGTGGACGACCGGCGGGGGCGGCAGAACCGGTGCGCACCGGCCGGCCCAGCGTCAGCCGAGCAGGCCGGAGAGGGGAGGGGCGTCGCCGCGGGCGATGGCGTCGGCGCGTCGATGGAGGAGCTCGGCGGACTGGTCGAGGTCGCGGGCGATGACGAAGCGCCGCGCGGCCACCCCGTCGAGGACGAGCTCGGCCATGGCGTCGAGGTCGGCGACCGGCGCGTCCTTCCCGGTGGCCTTGGCCACCACGGCCCGGAGCTCGTCGAAGGTCATCCCGGTGCGGCCGGTGCCCGGGCCGGTACGCGCCAGCTCAGGGGGACGGTTGCGGGCCGCCGTGTAGAGGCCGGTGTCCATCAGCCCGCCCGAGGGATAGAAGACCGACGCCCGCAGCGCCGTGCCCTGGGCGATCAGGTTGTGGTGCAGCGCCTCGGTGAAGCAGGTGACGGCCGCCTTCGACGCCGCGTACACCGAGGCGGTCGGCACCGGCGCGATGCCGCCGTCCTTCGACGACGTGATCACCACCTGGCCCGGTCGGCCGTCCTCGATCATCCGGGGCACGAACGTCGACACGCCGATGCCGACGCCGATCGAGTTCACGCCGAGGCACCAGCGCCAGTCGTTGGGCTCCTGCTGCCAGGGCAACCCGCCGCCGCCCGAGGTGACGCCCGCGTTGAGGAACAGCAGGTCGCAGCGCCCGTGGCGGGCCCACACCGAGTCGGCGAGCGCTGCGGTCGACGCCTCGTCGGTGACGTCGGTGCGCACGCCCGACACCGGACCGAGCGACGAGAGCTCGCGCACGGTCGCCGCCAGCGCCGGCTCCTCCACGTCCGCGATCACCACCGCCGCGCCTCGCCCGAGCAGGGCCCGGGCGATGCACCGCCCGATGCCCGAGGCGCCGCCGGTGACGACGGCGACGGCGCCCTCGATGGCGAGCGGCTCGACCTCGTCGGTCATCCCGGCCACGCCATGCCGTAGTCGTCGAACCACCAGCGGGCCGTGCGGATGGCGTCATCGGGGGTGCGCAGCGAGAGGTCCTGGTTGAGCCGGGTCGGCGTCGGACCGACTCGGGTGGCCACGGCCGCCAGCGCCTCCCGATCGAGGCCGTAGCACTCGATGGCGTTGAGGCCGAGCAGCAGCCGGGTGTCCTCCACCGACACCTCGCGGAAGTCGGTCTCGAGCCGTTCCACCGTCTTGGGCCACGAGCCCTCGGGGTGCGGGTAGTCCGTGCCCCACATGAGGGCGTCGATGCCGTTGACGTGGCGGCGGCGGATCTCCTCGCGGCTCATGGTCGAGGCCCCGATGAACACGTTCGAGCCGACGTACTCCGACGGCAGCTTCTTGATGAGGCCCTTGGTGCGCGAGTTGAGCTTCTTCACCTTGGCGTTGGCGCCGAAGGTGGTGTCGGCCTTCCAGAGCAGGTCGCCCAGCCAGTACGACCCGCACTCGACGACGACGTACTTGAGGCCGGGGAACGTGTCGAACTTCCCCGACAGCAGGAGCTGCCACAGGATGCGGTGGGTCCAGAACGGCACCTCGAGCACGAACTGGGCCACGTTCTCGTTGTAGGAGTCCCAGTCGCCCTCGCCCGAGTGGGTGTGGACGACGAGCCCGGCCTCGGCGCACACCTGCCAGAACGGGTCGTAGATCGGGTGGCCGTAGCTCGGCTTGTCGTGCCACATCGTCGGCACCATCACGCCCTTGATCCCAGGCGTGCCGGCGAGGGCCTCGACGGCCTTCACGGCCCGGTCGACGTCGTGGATGACGGGGACGAGGGCGACGCCGGCGCGCCGCACCGGGTCGGTGGCGCAGAACTCGACGAGCCAGCGGTTGTGGGCGTCGGCGCCGGCGAAGGCGAGCTCCGGGTCGGTGATCTGACCGGCGGCGAGGCCGGCGCCGAAGGGCGGCGACTCCTGGCCGGTGACCGAGTCGCCGTCGGCGAAGATGATCTCGGCGGAGATGCCGTCGGCGTCCATCACGCGGTCGCGCACGGCCGGGTCGTAGGCGCCGGGAAGGCCGTCGGCGTTGTCCTGCTCCCAGCGCTCGACGTACTCGCCGTTCACCTCCTCCACGAGCCGGCGGTGGTCGTGGCGCTCGGCCGCCCACTCCTCGAACTGGGGGAGGTACTTCGGGTCGAGCCAGTCGCGGTACTCCTCCACCTGGAGGCCGGCGTGGGTGTCCGACGACACGATCACGTACGGCGCGTCGCTCGTGTCGACGCCGGCCAGCGGGTTGCCCATCTCTCGATCCCCTTGCTCGACGATCGGTGCCACTTGCACACCGTTCCAGTCTCTTGCACACTGTTCCAGATGCCCGCCGCCGCTGCAACCGCCTCCGGTCCGGGCCGGCGCGCCGGCCTCGATCCCGACGAGGTGGTGGCGGCTGCGCTGGCGCTCGTCGAGGCCGGCGGGCCCGAGGCGCTCACCATGCGCAAGCTCGCCGCCGAGCTCGGCGTCGGCACCACCACCATCTACTGGCACGTCGGCAGCCGCGAGGAGCTGATCGCCGCCGTCGTCCGCCGGCGCTCCGAGCAGCAGGCGGCCACGCCGATCCGCGGGGCTACGCCGATCGACCGCATCGCGTCGGTGGCCACCCACATCATGCGCGGCGCCCTCGACCACCCCCAGGTGACCACGCTCGCCTACCAGGTGGGGGCCCTCTCCGAGCTGGAGCAGCCGCTGGAGGAGGCCCTCGTCGCCGAGATCGCCGCCGCCGGGCTGCGCGGCCGGGCCGCGGCCGATGCCCTGCGCGCCATCCTGCTCACCGTCGCCGGCTTCATCGTGGTCGGCCTCGAGGACCCAGCCACCGCCAAGGCCGACGCCCGCCTGTTCGACCGCACCATCCGCGCCGTGATCGCGGACCGCCTGCCCGAGGAGGCGTCGTGATCGTCCTGCCCGCACCCAAGCTGGTGCTGCGCTATCCCACCGACCCCGACGCCATCGCCGCCCTGCTCCCGCCGGGGTTCAAGGCGTGGGGCGAGCCGACCGTGCAGATCGGCGTCTACTGCGCGCCGGTGCAGGGCGAGCCCGAGTTCGGCATCAGCACCAAGGTGCCGGCCACGTTCGACGGCGTCGACGGCCAGTACGCGCTGGGCATCGGGATCGACCAGGAGTCGGCGATCTTCGTGAGCCGGGAGACCAACGGCCAGCCCAAGTTCCCCTGCGACGTGCGCCTGTTCCGCATCGGCGATGTGGTCGAGGCCCGGGCCCGCCACCAGGGCCACACGTTCCTCACGTTCCGGGGGACCGTGGCCGGCGAGGTCGAGCCCGGCGACCCGGCGATCGTCGACGACGAGTGGTGGATCAAGGTGGCCCGGGCCGTCGGGGGCGGCGACGGGTACGACCTTCCGCCCACCGTGGTGCGGGTCCACAGCGAGGGCACGATCACCAAGCTCGAGCGCCTGGACGGCGAGCTGCAGCTGCACCCCAGCCCGTGGGACCCGATCGCCGAGCTGCTGCCGATGCGAGGCCCGTCGACGGCCGAGCTGGTGACCGCCCGCCACACCGCCCGCGAGATCACCGTGGCCGGCCCGCTCGACCCCGACGCCTTCGCCCCCTTCGCCGACACCATCGGCGGCTCGCGCTGGCCGGGTGACCGAGGAGCGCCGAAGCGATGAGCGACGAGACCATCAGCGCGGCGTCGTCCGAGCGTCGCCAGGCGTCGACCGAGATCCCGCTGCACGCCATGCTCGGGCTCTCGTGGGAGTGGCCCGACAAGGGCGTCGACGTCGCCGAGGTCCGGATGCCCGTCGCCCCGCCGGCGTTCGGGTTCAGCACCAACCTGCACGGCGGTGCGATCGCCACCATGGTCGACCTCGCCTGCGCCCTCGCCGCGGCGCGGGGCACGGACTTCGATCCCGAGCGCGAGTCGCTCGTGACCTCCGACATGCACGTCCGCTACCTCGGCCGGGCCCGCACCGACACCGTGGTGGCCCGTGCCCGCATCGTGCGGGCCGGCAGCAGCCTGATCGTGGTCGAGTGCCAGGTCACCGACGACGCCGACCACCTGGTCGCCGTGGCGGACTTCTCCATGATGCGCGTCGCGCTCCGCGTGCCCCTCACGCCGGGCGTCGACCCCGAACCGGGAGCCATGAGCCTGTGACCATCGAGCAACCCACCCAGGCCGCCCTCGACGAGGAGATGCGGATGATGGTGGCGCCCCGCAACCCGGGGCACGTGCCGCCGTCGGACGCCGCGTTCGGCCAGACCGCGGCCACCGCCCCGCAGTACCAGCTGCGCGCCCACCCCGAGCCGCCGCCGGTGCCCAACGGCTGGTACGCGATCTGCGGGTCGGTCGACGTGGCGTCGGGCCAGGTCCGTTCCGTGATCGCCGTCGAGCGCGAGCTCGTCGTGTTCCGCGATGCCGACGGCGTGGCTCACGTCCTCGACGCCCACTGCCCGCACAACGGCGCCCACCTGGGTGGCGGCGAGGTGGTCGACGGGGCCGTGCGCTGCCCGTACCACGGCTGGCGCTTCGACGGCTCGGGCCAGTGCGTGGAGGTGCCGTACTCCGACGCCCGCATCCCGGCCAAGGCGTGCATCCCGAGCTACCCGGTGCGCGAGCAGGACGGCTTCATCCTCTTCTGGTTCCACGCCCAGGGCGCACCGCCCGCGTTCGAGGTGCCGCCCACCGAGGAGGTCGGCCACCCCGACTGGAGCGAGCCGTACGAGTTCCGCTTCGAGCTGGTCGCCGCCCTCCAGGAGATGGGCGAGAACAACGTCGACTACGCCCACCTCTGTTACGTCCACGGACGCGAATCGGTCCCCAACGACACGTCGGTGTTCACCACCGAGGGGCCGTTCTCGACGGTGGTGGAGACGCTGCCCGACGGCGGCGCCTTCACCCGCCACGCCTGGGGCCCGGGCGTCGCCCTCCTGCGGGTCCCCGGCATCACGACCGTGCTCACCACCACGACGCCGATCGATCGCCGCCACTGCCGCCTCCACTGGCACTTCCTCTTCCCGAAGGCCATGGAGGGGATCGCGAACGACATCATCCTCGGCTTCACCGGCACGTTCGGCCTGCAGGCCGACGTCCCCATCTGGCGCGACAAGGTGTACGTCGAGCGCCCCATCCTCGTGAAGGCCGACGGCAACATCGCCGAGTTCCGCCGCTGGTACGCGCAGTTCTACGAGTAGCGGTCGCGATCGCTTCTTCGCCCGAATCACGCGCCCAGAGCGCGTGATCGCGGCGAAGAACGAAGCCCGGCGCTTCTTCGCCAGGATCGCGCGCCCAGAGCGCGTGATCGCGGCGAAGAACCTGCGGAGGACCGGGGGCGCTCACTGGGGCGGCCGCTTCGGCCGATGGGTGAGGGTGCGAGCGGCGTCGTTCTCCACCCGAGGCTCGGGCGACCAGCACGTGCGCGTGACGGTCGGCGGCGAGAGCTACGTGCTGCGGGTCAAGCGCGAGGGCGTGCACACCCGAGCGCCGCTCGAGGGCTACCTCATCGCCGGACCCGCCAAGCTCGTCACCGGCCTCCGCTGGCTCACCGGTCCTCGAAGCTGGGTCGTCGAGACCCGGCGGCTCGAGCGACCGAGACCTAGCGCCCAGGTCGGCGGAGCGCTCGTGGCCTCGGAACCGTTCCCGACCAAGGCGGCGGCGGTCGACCGCGCCAACGCCCTGCTGCGCGAGTGGGGCGCGGTGGCAAGCTCGGCGGGTGGCTGACCGAGCTGACGACGAGCGGTGGATGGCGGAGGCGATCGCCGTGGCCATCGCAGGGTTGGAGGCGGGTGAGCTCCCGATCGGGGCGGTGGTCGTGGCCGGCGGGGAGGTCGTGGGCCGGGCGCACACCCAAGAGCGGGCCCAGCGGCGGCTGCTCGTCCACGCCGAGCTGCTCGCCCTCGATGCGGCCGATCAGGTGCCCGGGTGGGACCGAGGGTCCGCCACGCTGTACTCGACGGTCGAGCCCTGCCTGATGTGCCTCGGGGCGGCCGCTTCGGCGATGGTCGGGCGGATCGTGTTCGCCGTGTCAGCGCCGAGCGACGGCGCCGCCCGGTTCGCTGCCGAGTGGGACGTCCACCGCACCGCCGACCTCCCCCACGTCCGGCTGCCCGAGGTGGTCGCGGGCGTCCGACGGGCTGACGCCGAAGCCCTCCTGCGTCGCTACCTCGATCTCCGCTCCGGCGAGGACGATGGCCTCACCCGGTGGGTCCAGTCGTTGCTCCTACCCTGACGTGGGTCTCGTGGCGCCGTCCCCCGCGCGTCAGGATGCGCTGGTGGCATCGCTGCGGGGCTCGCTGGTCACCGACACGCTCGCCTTCGATGGCGGGCGCGGGGTCACCGCCTCCCTGCCCCAGAGCCCGTGGATGCCGTGATCTACGCCGCCGACGGCGGCTGGCACACCGAGCGGATGGCGCTCGCCCTCGTGCGGTCGGGCGCGGTGCCGCGCACGGCGGTACGACGAGCTCCCAGCGATGGCGGCGTGGGCGTTCGGCCCCTGAGGCAGGTCGGTCAGGCCGGGGCCGACCAGGTGGACCCGTCGGTCGCCGGGAGCGCGTGCACCGCGATGCGCTCGACGTGGCACACGTCCAGGAGGTGGGGGTCGGCGGTGGCCAGCCGGGCGCCCTCACGCCGAGCGACCTCGGCGGCGACGCAGTCCGCCAGGCTCACGGCGCAGGCGGTGCGGTGGTAGCGCCGGGCCCGGAGCCGGCCGGTGGCCGCAGCGGTCGGCGCGTCGAGCGCCGGTGGGTCGAGCAGCCCGAGCTGGGCGAGGTCGAGCGAGGCCGCCTCGTCGTCGACCCGGGCCAGGCGCACCAGGTGATCGATCACCTCGGCGACTCCAAGGGCCGTGAGCATCGTGGGCTCGGCCCCCTCGAGCAGCCGGCGGACATCGGACGCCGCGGCCTCGCCCTTGAGGAAGGCGAGGACGGCGTACGCGTCGAGGACGATCACCGTCCTCGCGCGCGGGCAGCGTCCGCCTGACGCTCGCGGCGCCGGGCTCGCTCGGTCGTTGGCCCTCGTCCTGCGTACCTGCCCTCGAGATCGCCGACCGGGTCTTCGGGCAGGGGTCGCAGCACGACCCGATCGCCCAGGTCGACCACGAGCACGCGTCGGGCGTCCCACCGGGCGCGAGTTGCGGCAGGGATCGACACCTGACCGTTCCGTGAGATGGTCATGACGTGACCGGCGGCGCTCATGCTCGCATTGTATGCCCCGGTGCGATCGTTGTATCCCGCGCCTGCCGGGGCGGATCGGCGGCGAGCTCGACGCCCGCGTCACGTGACCGCCGGGTCGACGGTCAGGGTGCCCGCGTCGGCGTCGAGCACGGCCGTGGTCCCGATCGGTACCGCGAGGGGGTGAGCGCCGTGGCCGATCGGGAGGCCGCCGAGGAGGGGAACGCCCAGCCGGCCGAGGCGGTCGCGCAGCACGTCGAGCACGGTCCAGCCGCCGGCGGTCGCAGCATCGGGCTCGCAGCGCGTGTACTGGCCGATGGCGACGCCCCGCACGCCTCGGAGGTGTCCGGCGTTGGTCAGCAGGGTGAGCTGGCGGTCGATGTGGCCGAGGCGCTGGTTCTCGCCCTCGAGCAGGAGGATCGCGCCATCGAGGTCGGGCAGCGCCCAGCCGGCAGAGGTGGCGATCGAGTCCTGGTTGCCGCCGACGAGGCGCCCGATCGCCCGCCCGGTCGTCGTCAGCGCCGCCGTCGGCACGCTGGCGTCCGACTCGATGACGGTCGGCTCGGCGCGGAAGACGGCGCGCTCGAACGAGGTCGCCGTCGGCTCCCCGAAGGTCTGCGGGGGCCAGCAAGCACCGTGGACGGCGGCCAGGCCGCAGCTCCGCAGCAGGGCGAGGTGCAGCACGGTGATCTCGCTGAAGCCGACCAGCAGCTTCGGATCAGCGCGAGCGGCGTCCACGTCGAGCCCGTCGGCGATGCGGTAGGCGCCCTTGCCGCCGCGCGTCGCGAGGATCGCTCGCACCTCCGGATCGCGGAGCGCATCGTTCAGATCCGCGAGCCGATCCTCGTCACGGCCGGCGAGGAAGCCCCACTCGTCGAACGCATGGGGGGCGATCTGCACCACCAGGCCGAGCGATCGGAGGTGATCGGCGGCTCGCTCGATCGCGTCGCGGGTCGGCGTGCTGGCCGGCGACACGAAGCGGACGGTGTCGCCCGGCCGCAGCCGCGGAGGTCGAAGGATCTCGGGTCCAGGTCCGGCCGGCATTGGCGCATCGAACCGGGCGAGCTCGGCGGCGTCGGGAGCCTCGAACGCCGCCGCCCAGGCGTCGAGGTCGGATCGAGTGATCGGCGCGGTCGACCACGGTTCGGTGGCGTTGCGCACCTCGACCCGGCGCCACAGCTCCTCGACCGGTGGGGTCAGCACGTGGAGCTCGATCCCGACGCCCAGCGCACGGGCGCGCCGCCGGAGCTCGTCGCGCTCAGCGCGAGACCAGAGGCCGAAGTCGAGCACGACGCTCACCCCGAGCCCGAGCAGCTCCTCGGCCTGCCGCACGAGCTCCGCTTTGATCCGCGCCCCGAGCTCGCGATCCCAGGGCGTCGAGCCGAGCGCCCACTGCCACTCGTCCTTGGTGAGCCGGATCGCGCCTCGTTCGGCGGCCAGGCGGCGGGCGAGCGTCGTCTTGCCGGCGCCGGGCAGGCCGCAGGTCAGGATCAGGCGGGCATCGGGCACGCCCGCCAGTTGATCACCAGTCGGCCTTCGGGTTGGGCGGGAAGAGGGCATCGCGCTCTTCGGCCAGGCGGTCGCAGTCCCAGTCGTCGTCCACCCGCACCCAGATCACCGGGTTCCGCTCGGGGTCGTCGAGCTGCTCCCAGTTGCCACCGGCGCCGAGGAACACGGGGTCGCTGGCGTCGATGACCAGCTGCTCGGAGTCGTCGGTGATCGTCCCCTCGAAGCGGTCCTCGGCCACCTGGGTCACGTCGTAGGCGAAGATCTCGCGGCGGGCCAGGTAGATCTCGCCCTGCAGGTCCTCGCTCACCTTCACCTTGGCGGTTACGCCCGGCTTGCCGTCGCCGTCGGCGTCGACGATGCGGGGGTCGTCCGGGTCGGTGGGCAGCGCCTCGTTGGCCGGGTCGGCGAGCTCGATGCCGATCGGCGTCGGCGTCGCCGGCCGCACCACGTGGAACGAGCCCGGCTCGCCCGACACCTCGACCGGCGTCGCCACCGGGAGGATCGCCTGGGTCGCGGCGTCCGAGAAGGTGACCTCGCTGCCCAGGTCATTGGCGGTGTCCGCGTGGCAGAACACCATCTGGTTCACCAGCTCGCCGTCGCGCACCTCGAGGTCGGCGAAGCCCGTCGAGATGATGAGCGTCTTCATGGTGTCGTCCTCGTAGGCCACCACGTCGAAGTGGGCCCACCGCCCGGCCAGGTCCTCGGCCCCGGCGGGCAGGGCGCTCGTCCCCGCGTCCGATGACGTCGTGGCCGCATCGGCCGGGGCATCGGCGCGATCGCCGTCGGTGCCCGAGCTGCACGCCGTCGCCGTGACGCCGAGGGCCACCACCGTGGCGATCGCCGCGGCGCGCGCTCGTCCGCTCGTGCGTCGGGTCGAGGCGAGGGGGCCTGGGGTGCCGGTGTTCGAAGCCATGGTGAACACCGTAAACCTCGTTCGTGGGTCCTGGCGGCGCGAGCGCGCGGGGGCGGCCGCTCGCCCTCAGCGATCGCAGCGGGTGGCGATCAGCTCGTCCCAGGTGAGCTGGCGATTGGCGGGCCGGTCCCGCCAGGCCTCCTCGGTCTCCACCAGGTCGAACGTGAGGGGCCGGCCCAGGGTCACGCGCGAGGCGTCGGCCAGGAAGAACTGGTGGAGCGAACGGACCCCGCCGGGGCTCGGGACCTGCGGGCCGACCCCGAGGTCGACCGGCACCTCGTCGCCGAAGCGGCACTGCACCCCCTCGAGCATCTGTCGCGCGCCTTGCGCGCTCTCGACCCAGTCGCGCTGGTAGGTCGCGTTGGCGCTGGCGAGCACGACGAGGAGGGCGAGGGCCGCCGCGCCCAGCGCCCCGCGCGACCGCTCCAGGAGCACGCGGGCGATGCCGACCCAGGCCAGGGCGGCACCCACCGAGGAGACGACGAAGCTCCGGTCGGCCTGGCCCCGCACCTCGGTGGGCCACTTGAGGGCGAAGGCGGCCACGCCCAGGGCGATGGTCGCCAAGCCGCACACGATGAGCCACGGCCCGCCGCCCACCTCGCGATCGCCCTTCGCATAGCGGGCCACCCCGAGGCCGATGCCGAGCACCGAGGTGGCGGCCAGGATCCGTGCGATCGTGGGATCGGGGGTCAGGCCGCTCGCGAAGTGCGCCGCGGGGATCACCGCAGGCGAACCTCGGTGGGCGCTCCCCGGGCGGTAGGTCGGGTGGATGAGCATGAGGAGGCCGGTGACGACCACGACGCCGGCCGCTCGGGACGCCGCCCGCCGGGTCCCTTCCCCTCGCCAGAGGTGGATGGCCACCAGCGCGCCGAGCGCAGGGATGAGCATCACCTCGTAGCAGAGGCCACCGGCCGCGGCGACGAGGGCGCCGAGGACCAGCCGTCCGTCGTCCATCAGCACGATGCTGACGACGAGCAGCAGCAGCCCCACCGTCATCGGCGCGGTGTTCGCGAAGGTGCGCAGCGAGGTGTGGTTGGGGAGGAGCAGCCACAGCGTCACGACGGCGAGCGCGACGACCGGCGTGGTGAACCGGCAGAGGAGCAGGTAGAGGACGGCCGCGACCGCGGTCGCGAGGGCGGCGAGGACGATCACCCACCAGACCGGGTGGTCGCGCAGCACGGGGTAGAGCACGGTCTCGACCGCCCAGGCACCGGGACGGCTGGCGAAGCGGCTGGCCTCGGCGGAGCGGAGCCAGCCCACGGTGTCGAGGCGGGCCAGGTTCCGCCAGTCATCGACGAAGAACCCGGGCCCACCGAGCAAGTAGGGGAGGACCCGGACCAGCGCGAGGCCCCCGAACCCGGCGACGACCAGCGGGAGGGGGAACGCGCCCGGGCCATCCGGCGGCCGGTCCGTGGCGCGCCTGCGGGCGATCGGCCCTCCCCCGTCGTCCGGCATCGGCGAGAAGGTACCAGCGAGCGCTCCGGGCGCTCGGGCCCGGCAAGGGGATCAGTCGGCTTCGACGAAGCGGTCGAGGGCGTCGGACACGGCGGTGCCGGGCGGCAGGCGGTCGGGGCCGATCGCGAGGTCGACGGCGCGGTGGAAGTGGTGGATGAGCCGCTCGTGCCAGCCGATCTGGAAGGGGCGGGCGCCGGGCGACGACACCGACGCCTGGATCGGCGCCATGTTCGCCATGTCCTGGGCCATCACCGTCTCGAAGAGCTCGACGCGCGCGAGGTGCTCGTCGGGCACCGGGCCGTCGCCCCACGTCGGGGCGAACCAGCGCAGCTCGAGCTCGGTCGTGGTGGGGCC